>JBAWVU010000141.1:0-6731 GCA_037147135.1 Chloroflexota bacterium | reverse complement strand
CGCGGCGCGCCTCGACGAGATCGGCCTACCGGCCGCATCGCGGCTCCGGCGCGGCAGTGGTCCGCTGCCCCCTCCCAGGCGAACGGCCCATCCCGGTCCGTGGTGCTGGCGCGGACGTGGTACGCGCGGTGTCCGGCGGCCGGCCGGGTGACGACGGGCAGCCCGTCGCCGGCGAGCCCCGCGTCACGCTCGAGCTCCCGCTCGAGGCGGACGGCGAGGCGTGCGACCGCCGGCTCGCGGGTCGCGAGCGACGCTCCCAGCCCGGCGGACTCGGCTCGCCGGTCACACGCGCGGGGCGGGTCGATCGCCGCGAGCTCGGAACGGAGCGCGGTGACGAGGTCTCGCTCGGACCTGCTCATCGGCGGCGACCGTCGGCTGCTCCCGGTCGGGTCACGCGCTGCGCGCGACCGCTGCGCGTCGCCGGGCGGTGCCCGAGCGGTCGTTGATCTTCATGAGCGCGCCGGCGAGTCGGACCGGGTCGTGGTGGTGCGGGTTCTCGCGGTCCACGACGTCCTCGAGGACGAGCTGCGCCCCGAGGCGCGACGCGGGCGGCCATCGGAGGCGGACCGGCTCGACCGAAGAGCCCGGCACGGCCTTCGAGAGCGGTTCGCCGTTCGCGAGCACGACATCGGCGAGCCCGGGCACGGTGTGGCGCTCCAGGGCCTCGACATGATCGGCGAGGTCGAATCCCTCGGTCTCCCCCTGCTGGGTCGCGACGTTGCAGACATAGACCCTCAGCGCCGGGGACGCGAGGATCGCCTCGCGCACCTCCGGCACGAGCAGGCCGGGCAGGATGCTCGTGAAGAGGCTGCCGGGCCCGATGACGATGATGTCGGCCTCGGCGATGGCCCGCAGGGCGTCGGCTGACGGCCGGATGTCGTCAGGCGAGATCCACGCGCGCTCGATCCCCCGGCTCTTCGCGACGGAGGACTGACCGTGGACCTCCGTCCCGTCACGGAGTGTCGCATGGAGCACGGTCGGCGTCGCCGAGACGGGCACGACGCGCCCGCGCACGGCGAGGACGCGGTTCATCCGGCGGACGCCCTCCTCGAAGTCACCGCCGTCGAGCTCGAACATCGCCGCGAGGAGGAGGTTCCCCATCGGGTGGCCGGCAAGCGAGCCGTCCCCGGACGGGAACCGGTACTGGAGGAGGTCGCCCATGATCGGCTCGGCGTCCGCGAGGGCGACGAGGCAGTTGCGGATGTCGCCGACCGCCGGCAGCCCCAGCTGCTCGCTGAGTCGGCCGGACGATCCGCCGTCGTCGGCGACCGAGACGATCGCCGTGATGTTCGCGGTGTGTTCCTTCAGCCCTCGCAGGAGGGTCGAGAGCCCGGTCCCGCCGCCGATCGCGACGATCCGGGGGCCCCTGGAGAGGAAGCGCTTCTGGTAGATGACCTCGACGAGCGGCTGGTTCCGGTCCGCCGCGAGGAATGGCCCGACGAGGACCCCGATGAGGCGCCACGCACCGAAGACGAAGAGCGCCGCTCCGAGGACGAGGAGGACCACGCCGCGCACGGCGTACGGGAGGAACTGGAGCGTGATGACGGAGACGACGGACTGCAGCGGCCCCCCGACCTCGATGTCGCGGTAGAACTGCCGCAGAGCGAGTGCGCCGGCGAGGGCGAGCAGAAGGAGCCCCGCGAACACGACGACGAGCCAGCGCTTGACGCCGATCCCCGGCCGGAGCCACGGGGTGAGCTTCATGCCCGCTCCAGCTCCCGGTGGAAGACCGCGACCGGGACGCCAGCGCGCCCGCGGACCCGCGCCGCGAGCTCCTCCGTCATGACGATCGACCGGTGGTAACCGCCGGTGCAGCCGACCGCGATCGTCAGGCGGCTCTTGCCCTCCTCCAGGTAGGCAGGGAGCGTGAGGGCGAGGAGGCGGTCGACGCAGTCGAGGAATGAGACGGCGAGCGGCTGCCCCAGCACGTACGAGCGCACCGAGTCGGTCAGGCCCGAGAGCTGCTTGAGCTCGGGAACGTAGTACGGGTTGTGAAGGAAGCGGACGTCGAGCACGATGTCGGCTTCCAGCGGGACGCCGAACTTGTACCCGAAGCTCACGAGCTGGACCACGAGGGTCTCCGGCTCGACCTCGACGGGCAGATGCGCGAAGAGCCGCTCCCGGAGCTCGCGGAGCGAGAGGTCGGACGTGTCGATGACGATGTCGGCATTCTCACGGACCCCCGAGAGACGGCGACGCTCCTCTGCGATCGAGCTCGCGATCCCCCGCTGGCTCGCGAGCGGGTGGCGGTGCCGTGTCTCCGAGAACCGCCGGATGAGGACCTCGTCACGCGCCTCGAGGAAGAGCACGCGCGGCCGGATGCCCCGCGCGTCGAGGCTCCCGCGGACCGCGTCGAGCGCGCGCTCGACGTCGCCGGCGCGGATGTCGAGGACGATGGCGACCCGCTCGAACCTGGCGGGATCGTCGGCGACGAGCTCGCCGAGGTCGGGCAGCAGCTCGCCCGGCAGGTTGTCCACGCACGTGTAGCCCAGGTCCTCGAAGAGCTTCGTCGCGGCCGTCTTCCCCGCCCCCGAGAGCCCGGTGACGACGACGACGCTCTGGCGCGAGCGATCGGGAGGATCGCCGATGTGGTCGGCCGCGGTCGTCGACGTCATCGGCCCGTGACCCGCACCAGCCAGATCGAGATCTCGAAGAGCACGTACATCGTCACGCCGAGGATCACCGGGCTGATCGGGTCGCCGCCGGGAGTCGCCACGGCGGCGACGATCGCGATGACGAGGATGGCCGGCCGTCGCCGGGCCGCGAGCGACTTCGACGAGACGATCCCCACCTTGGAGAGGAGGACGAGGACGATCGGGAACTCCATCGCCAGGCCGAAGACGAGGAAGAGCATGGTCACGAAGCCGAAGTACGCCTCGGCCGTGATGAGCGCCTGGAGGTCAGGCGACTGGAAGCTGAGGAGGAACGCCGACGCGTACGGGAGCACGAGGTACGCGACGACGACGCCGAGGACGAAGAACGCGAGGGCGAGGGGGACCCACGGGCGCGCGAGGCGTCGCTCCTGCGGCGTGAGCCCGGGCGAGATGAATGCCCACAGCTCGTAGAGGATGACCGGCATCGCGATGATGACGCCGAAGACGATCGCGACCTTCAGGTTGATGAAGAAGGCGTCGCCGAGGCCGGTGAACACGAGCGGCCTGTCCGTGCCGAGCGGTGCCTTGAGGAAGCTGATGATGCGCGACGCGAGCCAGAACCCGAGCGCGCTCCCGACCGCCACGGCGAGGAGGACGACGACGATGCGGTTCCGAAGCTCCGTGAGGTGATCGACAAGCGTCATCACCTTCTCGTCGGCCGGCGCGCCCGCGGGCAGCGGCGACGACACGCCGGGCGCAGGCATCTCCGGGTGGATCGCGATGAGCCCCGTCTCGCGGAGCGCGTCGGCCTCGGCCATGAAGGTCAGGCCCGGGCCGGGGTCACGCCTGCGGCTGGGTCGAAGCGTCGACGGTCGCGGCCGGCGTGGGGAGCGGGCTCGGCGCCGGCGCGGGCTCGCTCGGCGCCTCCGGGGCGGCGGCAGGAGCCGGTGCGACGGGGGCAGGAGACGGTGCGACGGGGGCTACTGCCACCAGCTCGGGAGCCGTTGCGACCGCCGCTGCTGCGATCGGCGCGGATGCCACCGGCGGGACGGCGGGAGCGGCCTCCGCCAGCGGCGCCGTCACGCTCTGGACGGTGTCCTGGACCTCGTTCGTGGCCTTGCGGAACTCCCGGATGCTCTTGCCGATCGCCGCCCCCACGTCCGGCAGCTTGCCGGGGCCGAGGATCAGGAGCGCGATCACCAGGACGATGATCAGCTCGACGGGTCCGATGTTCGGCATCGTTCGTGGGTCCCCTCGCGGTCCATGATCCGCGCGGCGGCCTCGCGCGACCGCCTCGCGTGGCGCCCTACTCTAGCACAGGGAGGTTGGCGGCCCAGCTGGCCGCGGCTGCGGCGATGCGCTCCCCGACGTCGTCCCGCGACCCGCCCGAAGCGGCTCCCGAGATGCCCCGGGAGACGTTGACGAGGAGGCCGCAGCCCGGCCCGTCCGCGCCCGGGGACGCCGTCGCCCGGCCGTGCCGCATGACCGCCGCTTCGTCGCCACCCTGCGCCCCGACGCCCGGGACGAGGAACGCGAGCCCCGGCGCGATGGCTCGGACCGCCTCGAGCTCATGGGGTGCGGTCGCGCCCACGACGAGCCCAACGGTCCCGCCGGGACCCCAGCCCGCCGCGCGTCGCGCGACACGGGCGTAGAGCGGCTCGGCAGGTGCCATGCCGGTCGGCCCGGCCGTCTCCGCCACGACGAGATCCTGCAGCTCACCGGCGCCCGGGTTGGACGTTCGGCAGAGGACGTAGACGAACCGGTCCGTCCGATCGAGCAGCGGTGCGATCGCCTCCGACCCAAGGTACGGGCTCGCGGTGATCGCGTCCGCACCAAGGACGTCGAAGAGCGCCGTGGCATGCCGCGCGGCGGTCGTCCCGATGTCGCCGCGCTTGGCGTCGGCGATCACGGGCACATCCGCCGGGATGGCGGCCCGAAGCCGCTCGAGCGCGGCGATCCCGGCCGCGCCGTACGCCTCGAAGAAGGCGAGATTGGGCTTCACCGCCGCGGCATGCGGGAGCGACGCCTCGAGGACGAGCCGGGCGAACCGCTCGATCCCCGCGAGTGTCGCCGGGAAGCCGTCCGGCAGCGCGGCAGGGTCGGGGTCGATCCCGACGCACAGCACGGTCCCGGTCGCCGCCGAGCGCGCCGCGAGCCGCTCCAGGTACGACGCCGAGGCGGTCACGGGGCGGCGGGCTTCGCGGGCGAGGCGGCGGTCACGGGGCGGCGGAATCCGCGGGCGAGGCGGCGGGCGAGGCGGCCGGCGACGGCGACGCCGCGGGCAGCTCCGACGCCGGCACGAACCACGTGGCGCGCGAGGCGCCGTCGAGGCCCGCGAAGTCGGTGAGCGGGTCGACCTTCGTGACGGTCACCTTCGTGCCGGTCCCGGCCAGCTGGACGATGCGGAGGTCGACCGCGAGCCCCTCGAGGTGCATGTAGACGAGCTGGTCGCCCCGCGGTGACCACGTGGGTGCCCACGAGCGTCCGTCGTTGGTGACGCCCTCGATCTCGGCCCCGGTCTTCGCGTCGAGGATGACGACGTCCGTCCCGAAGCTGTCCGTCCGCGTCGCGGCGATGAGGCGGCCGTCGGGCGACCACGCCGGGTCCGAATAGCCGGGACCCGACACCACCGCGAACCGCTTCTTGGCCGGCAGCCAGCGCCAGATGGCTGGCGCCCCGCGGGCGCCGTCCCGGGCGTTCATGACGTAGAGCAGCGTCTTGCCGTCCGGGCTGTACGCGGGGTCCTGGTGGCCCAGCGGCGGGTTCTCCGGGACCGGGACCGGGGTGAGCTTGCCCGTCGCGAGGTTGAACGTCTGGAGGACGACGTTCGAGTCCGTGGGGTCCGGCAGGTCCGACACAAGCGCGATCGTCTTCCCGTCCGGAGCGGGATCCGGGTCGAGCATGAACGCATGCCACTCGGACTTCCCGGCGTATTCGACGAGGCCGGAGAGGAGCTCCTCGCGCCCGGTGCCGTCCGGGCGGATCCGCATGAGGATCGGGTACACGAGGTCGTAGTACGCGGGGCGGCCGTCCGTCTGGTAGAGCCCGCGCCGGCTCTTGTGCGTGATGAAGTAGATCCACTCGCCGTCGTGCGACCAGGCGGGATCCGTGTCCGCGCCCGTCTTCGTGAGCTGCTTCGCGTCGGTCCCGACCTGGATCCAGAGGTTCCCCGCCTTGACGTACACGAGCGAGCCGGGGAACTCCACCTGTTTGTTCGTCTCGACGACGTCCGGCTTGGGCGTCGCCCCGGCCGGCCGGCTCACGGTCCCGCCTCCCCCGGCGGCCGTCCCACCGCCCGTCGGCAGGAAGGGGATGCTCCCGGTGAAGAGGGCGATCGTCAGCAGGGCCGAGATCCCGAGCCCGGCGGCGGCGAGCACGGGCGCGAGGATCGGGCGTCGCAGCGCCACGCCGTACGGATCGCGCGACGCGGGCGACGAGGACTTGCGGGCGGGCGTTCGAGGCACGGTCATGCGTTCATCGTGGCGAGGAGCGCCGCCGCGTCGGGATGGCTCCCGGACAGCGCGACGTCGCGGACCTCGAGCTGGAGCGAATCGTACCCTCCGAAGCGTCGGACGGCCACGCGGGCCGCCACGTCGAGTCGGTCGCCCTCGCGCAGGGTGGTCGCGAGGTCGTCGCGGCCGAAGGCGATGCCGTCCACGACGTCGCGGTCGCGGCGGAGGGTGAGCTGGGTGTGGCCGCCCGAGGCGGCGCGAACGCGTGTCACGGTCATCCCGAGGACGCCCACGACCGGCGGCGGGTTCCCGGGGCCGGTCGGGTCGAGCGCAGCGAGCTCGGCGACGAGGCCATAACCGAGCTCCGTCGACGGCATCGCGAGGTCGAGCGCGAGCTCCGGTCGCGGGTCGGCCGGGGCGGCCTCCGCGGCGATCCCCGAGAAGCGCAGGACGAACGCGTCCCACCGCTCCGGCGCGATCTCGAAGCCGGCGGCCGCCCGGTGGCCGCCGTGGCGGATGAGGAGGTCGGAGCACGCCTCGAGCGCGCCGGCGAGGTCGACGCCGCCCGCGCTCCGACACGAGGCCCGGAGGACGCCGTCGAGCTCCGCGGCGACGACGGCCGGGCGACGGCGCTCCTCGGCCAGCCGCGCCGCGATGAGCCCGACGATCCCCGCGGGCCACGGAC
>JBAWVU010000140.1:0-6740 GCA_037147135.1 Chloroflexota bacterium | reverse complement strand
GATCCCGACGCACGTCTGGAGATCTGGGACTGGCGGTTCTACCAGCAGCGCGTGATGCAGGAACGCTACGAGGTGGACTCGTTCGCCCTCGCCGAGTACTTCCCCCTCGACGCCACGCTCGACGGCAGCGCCTCGACCTCGCCGGTGCCCGCCGTGCCCGCGGCCGCTTCCGGAGAGGCTCAGGCCACGCCTGGGCGCGTCGCCATCGCCATCGGCGCCGACCACGGCGGCCGGCAGATGAAGGACCGGATCGGCACGATGCTGACCGAGGCCGGATTCGCGGTCCGCGACTGTGGAACGCACGGGCCCGGGCCCGTCGACTACCCGGATATCGCCCACGCGGTCGCCCGCCTCGTCGCCGACGGGACCTGCCGCTGGGGCGTCATCGTCGACGGCGCGGGGATCGGCTCGTGCATGGTCGCCAACAAGGTCCCCGGTGTCCGCGCCGCGCTCTGCCACGACCTCTCGTCCGCCCGCAACAGCCGCGAGCACAACCACGCCAGCGTCCTCACCCTGGGGGCGAGCTTCATCGGGGAAGGCCTGGCCATCGAGATCGTGCGGGCGTGGCTGGGGACCGCGTGGGGGCCGGGCCGTCACGCAGCGCGGGTCCAGAAGATCACCGACGTCGAGCGCAGCTACACGCGAGCACCGGGTGAGGGCCGAGCAGGATGACCGACATGAGCTACCAACGGGACGACCTCGTGGAGGCGATCACCCGGGAGGTGCTCGCCGCCCTCGGCGCGGGCGGCGCGCCGACGGCCACCCCCGGCGACCCCTGTGCCTCGTGTCTCCGGGGATGCGCCGCCCAGTGCGCCACCAAGGTGCGTGACATCGTCGCCGGCGGCGCGTCGCGCGTCGAGTACCACGGCCACGCCGCCGATGTGCCCGGCGACCTCGCCCGCTACATCGACCACACCCTGCTGCGGCCCGACGCGACGGCCGCCGACATCGACCGGCTCTGCGCCGAGGCCGCCGAGCATCGCTTCGCCGCCGTGTGCATCAACCCCACCTGGGTCCGGCGTGCGGCGGAGAACCTGCGCGGCACGGACGTCCCGGTCGCCTCCGTCATCGGCTTCCCGTTCGGCGCGGCCACGAGCGAGGTCAAGGCCCTCGAGGCGCGGCGGGCGATCCGGGACGGGGCCCGCGAGATCGACATGGTGATCAACATCGGGGCACTGCGGAGCGGGATGCTCGACCTCGTGCGCGAGGACATCGCCCGCGTCTCGGACGCCTGCCACGAGGCCGGCGCGACGAACAAGGTGATCATCGAGGCGGCCCTCCTCACCGACGAGGAGAAGGTCATCGCCTGCCAGCTCGCCAAGCAGGCGAAGGCGGACATGGTGAAGACCTCCACCGGGTACGCCTCGGGCGGGGCCACCGTCTTCGACGTCGCGCTCATGCGCGAGACGGTCGGCCCCACGATGGGCGTCAAGGCGGCCGGAGGGATCCGCACCGCCGAGGACATGCAGGAGATGATCGCGGCCGGGGCGACCCGCATCGGGGCGTCCGCCGGCGTGAAGATCGTGACAGGAGCGAAGGGCGCACATGGGAACCATTGACCTTCGGGCGTACGTCTTCCTTGACAGCCTCCAGGCCCAGTACGCGGCGTTCCTCGGTACGGTCGCCCAGGGCTTCCTGCCGCTCGCGGGCGACGCATCGCTCTCGATCGAGGTGTCGCCCGGCATCGAGATCAACCGGCTGACCGACATCGCCCTCAAGACGACGTCCGTCAAGCCCGGCATGCAGATCATCGAGCGCTACTACGGGATGCTCGAGATCCACTCGCCGTCGCAGGCCGAGGTACGGGCCGCGGGCGCGGCCATCCTCGCCGAGGTCGGCGTGGCCGAGACGGACCGGATCAAGCCGCGCATCCTCTCGAGCCAGATCATCCGCCGCATCGACGACCACCAGGCCCAGCTCATCAACCGGACACGCCACGGCCAGATGCTCATCCCCGGCCAGACGCTCTACGTCCTTGAGCTCGAGCCGGCCGCCTACGCCGCTCTCGCGGCCAACGAGGCGGAGAAGGCGGCCCACGTCAACATCCTCGAGGTGCGGGCCTTCGGCTCGATGGGCCGCGTCTACCTCGGCGGAGAGGAGCGCGACATCGACGTCGGCTGGCGGGCCGCGGTGGCGGCGATCGAGGGGCTCGAGGGACGCGAAGCGAAGCCGTAGTGGCCCGGCGCGGCGAACGCCGGACATGACTGGTCGAACAAGATCGAGAAGGAGAACGGACCGATGGCAGAAGCGCTCGGGATGATCGAGGCCCGCGGGTTCGCGGCGGTGGTCGAGGCCGCAGACGCGATGGTGAAGGCGGCCAAGGTCGAGCTCGTCGGCTACGAGAAGACGGGCGGCGGGTACGTGACCGCGGTCGTCCGCGGCGACGTCGCGGCGGTCAAGGCCGCGGTCGAGGCCGGCGTGCGCAGCGCCGCCAAGGTCGGCGAGGTGGTCGCCAGCCACGTGATCGCCCGGCCGCACGTCAACGTCGACCTCGTGATGCCGCTCGGGCGGCTCGAGGAAGCGAAGGCCGAGGGCAACCGGGACTAGGACGCGGGACCGCGGGCGCCGGCTCGACGCCGGCGCACCGGACCCCCAGCAGGCGGTGGAAGATGCTTCTCGGACGGGTGACCGGGACGGTCGTCGCGAGCCAGAAGGAGCCGCTCATGGAGGGCTGGAAGCTCCTCTTGGTGCGCCAGCTCGACGCGGACAACCTGGAGACCGGTGGCTACGTCGTCGCCGCGGATGCGGTCGGGGCGGGAGTCGGCGAGGTCGTCCTCTACGCCACCGGCAGCTCCGCCCGCCAGACGGAGACGACGAGGGACCGACCCTGCGACGCGGTGATCATGGCGATCGTCGACACGTGGGAGATCGGCGGGGCGGAGGTCTACCGCAAGTAGCGGGCACATGCCATGAGCGAGCTCGACGGGCGCGAGATCTCCGAGATCATCGAACGGGTCCGCCGGCGGGTCGCGTCGGCCGGGGGTGAGCGGCCGGGCGCCGGCCTCCGCGCGGAGGCAGAGCTGACGGCTGCCGCCGCCGCGGAGCTGGGCGAGGGCATCTACGCCACGGTCGACGAGGCGGTCGCGGCTTCGACGCGCGCCTTCCTCGCGTTCCGGGCGCAGGGTCTCGCGGGACGCAAAGTCATCATCGACGCGGTGCGGCGGTCGATGCTCGACCACGCCGAGCAGCTAGCTCGGATGGCCCACCAGGAGACGCACATCGGGCGCGTCGAGGACAAGATCGTCAAGAACCGCCTTGTCGCCTCGCGGGCGCCCGGGCCCGAGGATCTCGACGCCCAGGCCGTCACCGGCGACGACGGGATGATGGTCACCGAGTTCGCCCCGTTCGGCGTCGTCGCCTCGATCACGCCCGTGACGAACCCGACCTCCACGATCATCAACAACACGATCAGCATCGTCTCGGCGGGCAACGCCGTCGTCTTCAACGCCCACCCGAGCGCGCCGCGCTGCTCGGCGGAGACCATCCGCCTCATCAGTCGGGCGATCGTCGCGGTCGGCGGCCCGCCCGACCTCGTCACCGGCGTCACGAACCCCACCATCGACACCGCGCGGGCGCTCATGAATCACCCCGGCGTCCGCGTCGTCCTCGTGACCGGCGGCCCCGCCGTCGTGCGCGAGGCCCTGCGGACCGGCAAGCGGGCGATCACCGCCGGCCCCGGCAACCCGCCGGCCGTCGTCGACCAGACCGCCGACGTCGAACGGGCGGGCCGCGACATCGTCCGCGGCGCCTCGTTCGACAACAACCTCGTCTGCATCGACGAGAAGGTCGTCCTCGTCGTGGAGACGGTCGCCGACCGGCTCATCCGGGCGATGACCCAGAACGGGGCCTACCTGCTCAAGGAGCACGAGCTGCGCCGCGTGGAGCGCGTCATCTTCACCGAGCCCGGCCCACCGGGGAAGCCGGGCCACATGAACCCGGCCTGGATCGGCCAGGACGCGGCGAGGATCCTCGCCGAGATCGGCGTCCAGGCCGATCCGGCGCCGCGCCTCCTCATCGCGGATGTCCCGCGCGACCACTCGCTGGCCTGGACGGAGCAGATGATGCCGGTGCTCCCGATCGTCCGGGTCAGGACGGTGGACCAGGCGATCGAGCTCGCGGTGCGCATGGAGCACGGCTTCCGCCACACGGCCTCGATCCACTCCACGAACGTGGAGACGATCACGAAGATGGCCCGGGCGATGGACTGCAGCATCTTCGTCACGAACGGGCCCAACTTCGCGGGCCTCGGCGAGGGCGGCGAGGGCTTCACCTCGTTCTCCATCGCAAGCCCTTCGGGCGACGGCCTGACCCGGCCGCGCACCTTCTCGCGCGAGCGGCGGATCACCGTCGTGGGCGCGCTGCGGATCGTCTGACCATGGACCGGCGCTACGCGATGGACTCCCTGCCCGCGATCGGCCCGGCCCTCGCCCTCCTCGAGCTGGACTCCATCGCCGCCGGCATCGAGGCCGGCGACGCGATGGCGAAGCGCGCCCCGATCGACGTGCTCCGGGCCGGCACGGTCCACCCCGGGAAGTACCTCGTCCTCGTCTGCGGCGAGGTGGCCGACGTCGAGGAGGCGCTCGAGGCCGGCCGCGAGGTCGGGGCGTCCGCGGTCCTCGACGTCGTCTTCCTCCCGAACGCCCATCCGGAGCTCGTCGCCGCCATCCGCGGGGACCGCCACGCGCCCGCGGGCGAGGCGCTGGGCATCATCGAGACGGCGACCGTCGCCGCCATCATCGAGGCCGCCGACGCCGGGCTCAAGGGCGCCCTGGTCCAGATCCTCGAGATCCGCCTCGCCGACGACCTCGGCGGCAAGGGATACGTCCTCTTCGACGGGACCGTGGCCGACGTGGAGGCCGCCGTGGCGATCGCTGCCGAGCGGATCGCGGGATCGCCCGGCCTGGCGCACCGCGTCATCCCCCAGCTCCACGCCGAGATGGCCGACAACCTCGCCGCGGACGCCCGGTTCGCGGCCCGGGTCCGCGGGTAGGGACCATGCAGCTCGCGCGCGTCATCGGCACCGTCGTCGCCACCGTCAAGTCGCCCGGCCTCGAGGGCGTGAAGCTCCTCGTCATCCAGCCGCTCGACCGCGCCCTGCGGCCGTCGGGGACCCAGCTCGTCGCGGCGGACGCGGTCCACATGGCCGGACCGGGCGAGCTCGTCTACTTCGTGGCCGCGCGCGAGGCCGCCCAGGCGATGCCGGACCCGTTCGTCCCCGTGGACCACGCGATCGTGGGGATCGTGGACGCGGTCTCGATCATGACGCCCCCAGAGAGCGGGCTGTGAAGCTCGGCAGGGTCGTCGGGACGGTCGTGTCGACCATCAACGCCCCCGCCTTCGACGGCCGGACGCTGCTGCTCTGCGACCTGCTGGAGCCCTCCGGCCGACCGGCCGGCGGTTACCTCATCGCGGTCGACACGGTGGGAGCCGGCCCGGGCGAGACCGTGCTCATCCTCGACGAGGGCACCTCGGCGCGCCAGGTCCTCGACGCCCCCGGCGCACCGATCCGGACGCTCGTGGTCGGGATCGTCGACGCGGTCACGCCCGCGTAGCCGGGCACCCACCGGGCCGCCACCCACACCGCGGCCACAAAGGAACGCCGCCCGGAGGTCGCTCCGGCCCAGGAGGGTCGGGCGCCGCACGTGTACAGGCCTTATGTACATTCGTACACGAGTCATGTACGCTCTCGTGACCATGCGTTCGCCCCTCGGATCCCGCGCTGTTGACCATGTCATCCAGGCGATGGCCCTCAACCCCGGCAGGCCGTTCTTTCTTCGCGAGGTCGCACGGCTCGCCGGCGAGCCGGTGAACGGGGCCCAACAGGCACTCCGACGGCTGATGGCGGATGGACTCGTGACGCAGCTCGGCCTGGGCGGCCGGCCCGCCTACACCATGAACCCGTCAAACCCATACTTCGACGAGATGCAGCGGCTGGCGTTGAAGTCGCTCGATGTGCCCGGGATCCTCGACGCTGCCGGCGTGACGGCCCTGTCGGTGTTCGTCTACGGGTCCTTCGCCAAGGGAAACGCCGACGAATCGAGCGATCTCGACGTTCTCGTGGTGGGCGAGGAACCGTCGCCGGGCGCAGCGGAAGCCGCAATGGCAGCGGTCGCCCAGCGGACCGGTCGCGAGGTTTCCGTGCGTGTTGTGCCGCACCGGGAGTACCGCCGGGCGGTCGACGAGCGGTCGGGGTTCGTCGGCGCCGTGCTCGCCGGTCCGATCATCTCCCTGAGGGGCGAGCCGTGACGCCAACGCTTGCCAGCCTCCGAATGGGGTTGGATCGCCGCTTCGCGAACGCGTTCGAGCCGACGAGACCGAACTTGGCCGAAGCGCTGGCCCGCGCTCTCGACATGGGCGCGTATGTCGGCCGGTCGCAGGCCCTCGCGCGGGACGGGTACGCCGAGGAGGCCCTCGATCGGCTCGAGGATGCCCAGATCGCCGCCGCTCGATGCCTCGAGGCCCTCGTTGGCGCTCGTCTGTCGCAGGGGTTCCGTGGTACCGCACACGTCGCTCGCAAGCACTTTCTGGTCGTCGCGCTCGAGGCCTGGGGGTACCCCGCCCCGCCCGTCGAGGTGCTCATCGCGACCACGCGGCTCCGCAACCTGTTGACGTACGAATTCACGACGGCCGACTCCCAGTTCGACGAGACCGCGCTGACTGCGTCGCGCGAGGCCACGGAGCGGATCCAGGCGGCGATCAAGGCCGACGGGAAGGACTTCCCGCTCGCGGCCTGGGACTGG
>JBAWVU010000139.1:0-6745 GCA_037147135.1 Chloroflexota bacterium | reverse complement strand
GCCAGAAGGCGCGGATGCCGAACCGATGGTAGCCGTCGCGGAGCCGCTCCCAGAGGAAGGCGCGCGCCTCGGGGTTCGTCGCGTCGTACAGGTACAGCGCGACGGCGCCATCGGGCCGGTTGTCGAACAGGGGCGTGGGCGTCTGCGGGCCGCGGGCCGTGCGGACGAGGAGCCCGCCGTCGCGCATCGCGGGGTAGCTCTCGCTCAGGCCGTTCAGTGTCGGCCAGACCGAGACGGCGAGCTCGACCCCCATCTCGCGCAGATCGGCGACCATCGCGGCCGGGTCGGGCCACAGCTCCGGGTCGAACCGCCAGTCGCCCATGAGCGTCCAGTGCCCGGCATCCGCGACGATGACCGAGAGCGGGAGACCGCGGCGGTGGTGCTCCCGCGCGACGCCGAGCAGCTCTTCCTGGCTCATGTACCGGAGCTTCGACTGCCAGAATCCCGCCGCCCACCCGGGGAGCATCGGGGCGCGCCCGGTCACCGCCGTGTACCGCTCGAGGATGTCGCGCGTCGTCTCACCGGCGGTGATCCAGTAATCGACCTGCGGCGCGGCGTCGGCGACCCAGCGGGTCCCGTTCTCGGCGAGCTCCAGGCGCCCGGTCGCCGGGCAGTGCCAGAGGAAGCCGTAGCCGCGGCTCGACACGAGGAACGGGATGACGACGTGCGAGTTGCGCTCGACGAGGTCGATGACGCAGCCCCGCAGGTCGAGCCGGCCGTGCTGCTGCTGCCCGAGGCCGTGGAAGCGCTCGCCGGCGGCCGCCGCGAAGCAGACCTCGATCCGCGTCGTGCCACCCGGCAGCTCGTCGTAGAAGCGGGCCGGCGGCCCCGCGAAGTGGCGGTCCTCCTCGGCGAGCAGCTCGGCGCCGTCGCGCGCCCGGCTGAACCGGATCTCGCCGGACGCGGCCACCTCGGCGGCGATCGAGCCGTTCTCGATGCGGGCGCCCCCGGGGCCCACCTCGACCGCGACATCGGCCGCAGGCGGCGACGGGATGTGATCCACGAACGCGCCCACCCCGGCGAGCGGATCCACGATCTCTGGCGCGACAGTCGCGCGGACCCGGAGCCCATCCCGGCCCCAGGCCTCGACGCGGACGGTCTCGTGGCCGCCGCGCCACGTGAGCGATGCGGGGCCGGTCGCGAAACGCATCAGGAAGCCTCCGGCTCCCCGAGGTACCGGCACGGGAGTCGCGTCGCGACGGCCTCTTCGGGCGCCAGCGCCGGGCGCGATCCCGGATGGACGTGCAGGTCGTCTGCCATCGCGCGCAGTATGCGGTCGCGCAGGCCGCGCCGGCGAGGGAGCCGCGACGACGGCGATGCGCTTCCGTGCCGTCGGGCGATCGCTGGAGGGAACAGCGTGGCTGCGATCCGTTTCGGGCTCTTCGTGCCCCAGGGTTGGATCCTCGACCTCGTCGACATCGAGGATCCGATCGAGCAGTTCGAGACGATGAGTCGGGTGGCGCAGACCGCCGAGCGCCTCGGCTTCGACTCGGCCTGGCTGTTCGACCACTTCCACACGTACCACCGGCCGGTCCTCGAGACGACCTTCGAGTGCTGGACGTCGACCGCCGCCCTCGCCCGGGACACGAGCCGGATCAGGCTCGGCCAGATGGTGACGTGCAACGGCTATCGGAACCCGGCACTCCTGGCGAAGATGGCCTCCACCGTGGACGTGCTGAGCCACGGCCGCCTCGACTTCGGGATCGGCGGCGGCTGGTACGAGCACGAGTACCTCGCGTACGGATACCCGTTCCCGCCCGTCGCAGACCGCCTCCGGATGCTCGGCGAGGCGCTCCAGGTGATCCGGGCGATGTGGTCGGAGCCGTACGCCTCGTTCGAGGGCGCGCATTACCGCATCGCCGGGGCGATCAACGAGCCGAAGGGCGTCCAGGCGCCGCATCCGCCGATCTGGGTCGGCGGCAGCGGGGAGCGGGTGACGCTGCGGCTCGCGGCCGAGTTCGGGGACGCGACGAACTTCGGCGGCCACCTCGCCGACCTCGACTGGTACCGCCACAAGTTCGACGTCATCAAGGCCCATTGCGAGGCCGCGGGCCGCGATCCCGACTCACTCATCCGGTCGACGAACGTGGAGACGTCGCTCCTGTTCCCGGGGGACGACCCCGGCGCGGTGACCGATCGCTACCGTCGTGGCCAGTCGCTCGACGAGTACCGCACCCACGCCGTCGTGGGCGGGCCGCAGGAGGTCATCGACACGTACGGCCGGCTCATCGACGCGGGCATCGACTACATCATCGTGTCCGACCTGCCGGGGCTCGCCCGGGTCGAGATCCTCGAGTACCTCGCCACCGAGGTCCTCCCCGCGTTCCGCGATCGGCGATAGCCGCGCCACGTGAGCGACTCCGGGCCGGTCGTGAGACGGATCAGGATGCCTCCGGCTCCCCGAGGTACCGGCTCGAGAGTCGCGTCTCGACGACCGTGCCGTCGACGAGCTCCACGCGGTACGCACCCGCGTCGGGCCGCGACGTGACGACCTCGACGAGGTCGGTCCCCACGAAATGGAGCGCCGCGCCGTCGTCCGCCGCGAACCCGCCGGGCAGCCCGTCGGCGATGGCCCGCTCGTAGGTGGGGCGGCGGAGTGTCTCGCCATCGTAGTGGGGGCAGTTCGTCATCGGGAGCATGCCCAGCCCGTCGCGCAGCGTCGTGAGGCCCGGCCCGAACGAGTCGGTGATCCCGCCGCCGAACCAGCAGAGTGACCCGGCGGAGAGGCCGGCAAGCACGATCCCTTGCTCCCAGGCGTCGCGGAGCGCCAGGTCGACGCGGTGGATCCGCCATACCGCGAGCATGTTCGCGGTGTTGCCGCCGCCGACGTAGATGACGTCCTGGTCCAGCAGGAGCTCGCGCGGGTCGCGGCCGGCACGGGCAAAGAGCGGGAGCCACGACGCGTCGGAGCGCCGCGCGAACGAGTCGAAGAAGTCCCGGACGAGCACCGGATCGTCGCCGCTCGCGGTGGGGACCAGGCAGATCCGGGGACGGTCGCGGCGCAGCGCAACGGCCCGAGCCGCCGCGAGCGACAGGACGAAGTCGTCGAGGAACGGATCCTCCGGCTCCATGCTGAAGCCGCCGCCGCCCATCGCGACGATGTGCCGAGCCGGCTCCCCCGGAGCGCCTGTGATGCCGGCTTCCGCCCTCGAGTCGCGGGACATGGGCCGGACAGAATCGAGCATGACGGGCATTATCCGGCCGTACGAGGCGGTCCGTCACGGGCACCGGTAGACTCGGCGCGACGCACCGACGAGGCTTGCGGGTGGCCAGTTCGCGGCCGGCCGGGCTCGGGACGGTCGCCGGTCGGCGTCGAGCGAGGAGGAGAGCACAGCGTGGGTCGCCGGATCCTGCCCACCGTCGCGGTCGTGCTCGTCGTCGCCGCCCTCATGGTCGGCGTCCTCGCCGTCGGCGTGGGATCCGGTCCGGCCGCGGCGCGACCGACGCCCACGGTGCCGCTGGCCACGGGACTGCCAGCCGGGACGTACTCCTCGCAGCGCTTCTCGCCCGGCGCGACGTTCACCCTGCCGGCCGGATGGGAGATCGCGACCGACGCCCCGGACTACCTCCTCGTCCGGCCCGCCGGGTCGGACGTGGTCGGGATCCACCTGTTCCGCGACTGGCTCCCGGCGTCGCAGGATCTCGCGTGCCCGAGCACGGCCGAGCCGGGTGTGGGCACGACCTCCACTGAGATCGTGAAATGGCTCCGCGAGCGTCCCGGGCTCGTCGTGAGCGACCCGAGGATCGTGACGGTCGGCGGCCTCCGCGGCACCGAGGTCGACGTGGGGATCCGCGACGGGTGGACCGCCTCCTGTCCCTTCGCGGGCGGGACGCCCACCGTCCCGTTCCTCGTCGACAGTGGCAGTGCATCGCAGTGGGTCATCGCCGGCGGCGAGCGGCTCCGGCTCTCGTTGCTCGATGTGCCCGGCGGCGGGACCGTCATCGTGGACATCGACGACTTCGACGGCCGGCTCATGGACCAGCTCATCGCCGACGCCGTCCCGATCGTCGCAAGCCTCGCGTTCGCGACGCCGGCCGCGACCCCCGCGTCGACTCCAGGCGTGTCGCCGGCCGCAGCGCCTTCTGCGGCGCCCGTCGTCTCCTCCGCGGCGCCTCTCGCGCTGTCGGAGACGTTCACCGCGACGAACGGCCGCATCATCAAGCTTCCGGCCGGCTGGACGACCCGCGAGGACCTCGGGATCGTCTACCTGTCGACGAGCCCGGCCGCCTCTGACCGGCTCGTCCTGAGCCAGACTCTGTCGCCGGGCGAGATCTTCGTCCAGTTCTCGGAGAACTCGATCGTCGGCGGCGCATCGGACCCGGCCATCCACCTGCCGGACAACCTCAAGCTGCTCCTCGAAGGCCAGGGCCTGAAGGCCGATCCCGTGGTCACCTTCACATCGGTCGGCCGGCCCGCGGCCATGATCGCGGCGTCCAACGACAAGCTCGAGATGCTCGCCGTGTCGGTCAAGGTGCGCGACGACCTGTTCGCGGATGTGATCGCGTACATGGCCCGCGGCGAGAAGGCCACCTACGAGCCGCTGATCCTCGAGATGGTCGACTCGCTCACGTACCCGGGCGCCTGACCGGCGGGCGATCCCCCGGGACCAGACGGGTACCGATCCCGGGCAGGATCGGTGGGGACGACCGCGGCCGCTGCCTGTTGAAGCGCACGGGCGGTCTCGGCCGGGAGCCCGCCTCTCCCGCCGAGGCCCACGGGGCTCTCCCCGAAGATCGCGGCGTAGAAGACGCACGCGGCAAGGTATGTCCCGGCCGCGCTCGGGTGGCTGCCATCGGGCTGCCAGAGGTCGATGCCCGGGTCGCTCGCGCGCACGGCCGCCCACGCCGCCCCGACGGGCGCCACGCCGACGCCGAGCTCTCGCCCGATCCCGACATATGCGGCGTCGATCCGGTCCTGCATGCTCGCGTAGTCGTTGAGGCGCTCCTCGGGCCAGCCGTCCCGGTGCGCCCAGGTCGCGAACAGCAACGGCCGCGCCCCGGCCGAGTGGATCGTCTTCACGAGAGACCGGACCGCCGGGTCGAACCCACCGATCCGGAACGCATCCACCGCCGGTAGCTGACTCTGCTCCTGCAGGACGACGACGTCCCACGACTGGGCCGCGAGGGCGCCCTGCGTCGCGGACGAGGCGACGTGGTCGCCGAGCGTCGCGCCCCCGATCGCCGCCATCCCCACCTCCACGTCCCTGCCACCCGAGCGGGCGACCTCGGCGAACGTGCCGGGCAGGTCGTTGACGTACGTGTAGCTGTTCCCGATGAAGAGGACCCGCGTGCACGGGCCGGTCCCCTGCGGCGCACAGTGGCCGGGTAGCGCGAGGCGCCCCGTGACCGTGAGCGCGGCGACGACCGCTGCGACGACCAGTGCCGCCGCGAGCCCGATGGCGACGACGGTCGACATCGGCGGCCGCCGACCCGGTCGCTCTCCCCGATCCGCCTGCTCCGTCACCGTCCGCCCGCCCTCAGCCGTTGCGCTCGACCGCCCCGACGACGGCCGGACGCAGTGACGGTACCGCGCTGCTCGAGCCGCCGCCGAGGCCGACGCGCGAAGCGGATGTCCGGGGGACTCCGCACCGGAGGCCGATCAGCACTTGTCCGGCCCCACCGTCCGTCGCACTTTGACGGACGTGGCATCGCAGAGACCCACCGGCGGGCTGTCGGCAGCGGGAGCAGCGGCGATCGCCGGGCTCGGCTCGCTGCTTTCGGTCGTCGTGATCTACCCGCTGAACTCTGCCGTCGTTCCGGCGCTCGGCAACCCGGCGGCGCTTTTGGTGACGGTCCCGGCCGAGGATCTCCTCACGGCGATCGGGCTGGCCTACCTCGTCTGGATGGCCCCGGCGGCGCTTTCCACGAAGACGGCCGGTGTGCTCCTCGGCGCCGTGGCAGGCCTGGTCTTCGGTCTCGTGGAGACCGTCATCAATCGGTCGGGCATCGACGGCATCATCTTCTCGACGCCGCTCCACATGGCCGTGTCGGCACTCATCGGCATCGGCCTCGTCTTCGCGGCGGGAAGACGACGCGGGGGCCGCTCCGACGCGTCGGTCTTCCTCTTCCGCGACACGGCCTCGCTGGTCGTCATCGCGATCGGCTGCCATTTCGCGTACGACGTGCTCGCACGCGCGCTCGGCATCGCCGGCGTGCTCGGCGGACTCGCGCTCATCGGCGTCGTCCTCGCCGTGATCTACCGCCTCCTGCCCGAGGACCCCTCGGCGTTCGTGGTCTCCGACCCGGTCAGGCTGCTCTCCGACGCGTTCGCTCGGGCAGTCCCGCAAACGCGACCCGCGGCGATGCCGGCGGCACCGGCCGCTCCCGCGCCCCCGGCGGCACCGGCCGCTCCCTCGCCCCCGGCCGCGGCGGCACCCGTGGCGGCGCCGCTGCCCGCGCCCGAGCCGCGGTTCTGTTCGACCTGCGGCATTCCACTCACGCCCGGATACGCGTTCTGTCCCGGTTGCGGCAGGCGCATCACCAGCGAGGCGGCACGATGATCGAGCAACGCTTCTGCCCGAAGTGTGGCGCGCAGCGCTCGCCTGATGCGAGGTTCTGCGCCTCCTGCGGCCTGGCCGCGGCACCGGCGCCTGCCGCGCCTCTGCCCGCGATGCAGGCCCCGCCTCCGATGGTGTGGGCGGCGCCTCCCACACCGGACCAGTCGATCGGCGGCGGGTATCCGCGCGGCGGCGCCGAGCGGCCGCTCGGCGTCACCGTCGTGGCTCTCCTCGCGGCGGTCGGTGGC
>JBAWVU010000138.1:0-6766 GCA_037147135.1 Chloroflexota bacterium | reverse complement strand
TTCCACCGGCTGGTGGAACCAGCCACCTTCTCGGCGAGCATCTGGTCTCCGGTCGCCTGAGGACGACGGACGGATCTCGCGCTCGAGCGTTCGAACCGCACGATGATGGGTGCCTTGGCCGCTCGGCCGGTCGTGGCCGGGGCCGCTGACCGTACGCCGCTCCGGTCCTTGTGGCCCCCAAAGCACGAGCGCCACCGTTGCGCCACGCCCCGACAGGTTCGTGCCCAGGTCGCGCACATGGTTCCCGGGCGACGCTCAGAAGCTTGACCTGCACCGCTCCTGCGTCCGGACTGCAGCCCACCAGCAGGGCCAGGACGGCGGCCGATCGTGGAGATCAGGGGCAGGTCCGTTCGCCTCTCGCCAGATGACGGGATGACGCCTACGGTGCCGATCGGCGGCGGGCCCATGCACGCTGCCGGGGCATTCCCGGCGAGACCCTGTAGCGGATCTGACCCCGGACGCATCTATAGGGCATGAGCGGCCAGACGATGGGCGGTCCGACAGTCGCCTCCACGGTCGCCCTCGCGGGGGCGGGCGACGAGGCTGCCTTCGCTCAGCTGGTCGCGGCCTACCACGCCGACATGGCCCGGGTCGCCTTCGTCGCGTGCGGCGACCGAGGGCTGGCCGAGGACGCGGTCCAGTCCGCCTGGCTCGTCGCCTGGCGCAAGCTCCACTCGCTGCGGGATCCCGATCGGGTCCGCCCGTGGCTGCTCTCGGTGACCGCGAACGAGGCGCGCCAGCTCCTCCGCCGCCGCCACGGACCGGTCGTCGAGATCGACGTCGAGGCTCCCGGCGACGCACGGGGCGACCCGTCGACCAGCATCGAGCGCGTCGACCTCCGCCGGGCGCTCGCGCGCCTCTCGCCCGACGATCGCGCCCTTCTCGCCATGCGCTACGTCGTCGATCTCACTTCGGGCGAGCTCGCGACGGCTGTCGGCACGTCGCCGTCCACCGCACGCGCGCGCCTGTCCCGGGCCATCGACCGCCTCAGGAAGGAGCTCCGTGATGGCTGAGCGCGATCGGTTCGAGCTCGACCTCGCCGCCGCGCTCCGCGCCTATGCCCTTGACGCGCCGACGGAGGTGCGCCCGACCGAGCTCGCCCAGCAGTTCGCCGCGGCGTATCCCCACGGGCGGACCGCGCTCGGCCCGTGGCGCCCGGTCGCGGTCCCGCGGGTCGCCTGGCTCCTGCTCCTGCTGGCCGGCCTGCTCGCCGCGATGGTCGCCGGGATGCTGGTCGCCGGGTCGCAGATGCAGCGGAAGCTCCCGGCCGTGGTGCCGCCGTTCGGTCCGGCGTTCGCCTGCCCGCCCGGCTCGAGACCCGATACGCCGGGACCGGTCGACCAGGCCCGGCCGGGCGTCTTCAACCACCTGGACCTGTACACACATATGGCATTTGACCGTCATGCGGGCAGGCTTCTTGTCCTTGCTCCCGCTGCGGGCACCCCCAACGACGTCGAGACGTGGACGTTTGACGTGTGCACGAACACCTGGGCACCGATGAACCCCGACCAGGAACCGTCCGGCTTTGCCGGGGCGAAGCTCATCTACGACGTCGACTCCGGCGTGACGATCGCACTTGAGTTCAACCAGCTCAGGACCGTGGCATAGGACCTCGAGGCCAACACGTGGACGGAGAAGAGTTTCGCTCCGGACGTCGCTGGGTACGACGCCCGACCGGGCTGGACCAGGTCCTCGGATCTTGCCCGGTTGACCTACGACGCTGTCTCCGGCCTCGTCGTCGACTGGAACTACGCCGGGGGGTTGTGGGGCTACGACGTGGAGACGGACGCCTGGACCTCGATCCGCCAGTCGAACCCGCCGGCCATCAGGATCTCCGGCTCGTTGTTCGCCTACGACACCTCCGTCGACCGCGTGATCGCGTACGCCGACACTGGGGAGCCCGGCGGAGCCGCGACGTGGCTCTTCGACATCCGCACGGGCGCGTGGTCGAAGTCCGGCGCAGTCACGCCGGACTTTGGGAGCGACCCCGCCATCGCTTACGACGAGGCGTCGGAGCGGACCGTGATCGTCGGCGGGGGCCGTTCGGCCGCCTACGACGCGACCGCGGACCGCTGGGAGACCCTGTTCGAGGGGTCCGCCTCCGGGAATCAGCCGGCCGGATGCGCCGCCCGCCCGGAGTGCCGACAGGGCCACCAGATGGTCTATGACTCGGTGAACGACCGGCTTGTCATCTACGGCGGCGGCGTCCCGGCCGCAGCCGTAGAGGACTGGGTCTACCCGGACGATGTCCTGGCGTTCGATCTGGAGACCCGCGAGTGGACCGTCCTGCTCGCACCCAGCGACGGGGGGGCCGCGCCAACTGACTGTGGATCGGGTCCCGTCGTGTCAGTTCGGCCGGGCTCGGCCCCGGATCGGGCACAGCCCTCGACCGGCCCGGACCGGTCGCCCTGGATCCCCGCCGCGAAGGTGACGCTCCACGGCGGACCGTTCTTCACCCGCGTCGCCGGCGTGGCCGACGAGCCCTGGTCCAGCACGCCGCCCGCGGACCCGGCGACTGTCGTCGACGGGCTCTTCCTGCCCGAGTGCCAGCTATGGACCGAGGGCACCGTGTGGTGGGAGGGGGCGACGAGCGATCCGTCGTCGCGGGCGTGGATCGAGATCGATCTCGGCGGCACCTTCGTGCTGGACGCGGCGGTGGTCCAGGCAGACGTCAATGACGAGTACCGGCTCTCGTTCCGGGACCCGGAGACCGCGGAATGGACGCGGCTGTGGGACGTCCCGCTCGGGGAGGCTGGCGGGATGGCCACGCGGCCGGACCAGGGGGACGCCTCGGTGCGTTGGCCACTCGCCCGGCCGGTCGTCACGGACGCACTTCGACTCGAGGAGACGAGCGGCGACGCGCAGTACTCGGTCTCCGAGATCGCCGTCTTCGGCGTGCCTGCGCCCTGAGCGGCACAGGTATCAGCGCGCCAAGCTCCGAATGACTCGCCTGGCCGAACCGAGAGCGTCCCGAAGGAGAAGTGACATGAACGCGCGCGGCACGGCTGGGCGGCTCGCCGTCGGCCTGGCCTCCCTGGCGCTGCTGGGTGGCTGCGCCTCCGGCGCGAGCCCGACGCCGGTCCCGGCGACGCCCACTCCGATCGTCACCCCTTCGGCGGCGGTCGCCACGCCGACGCTGGCCCCGACGCCGGCTGCGTCGGTTGAAGGGCCGATGACCTACGGGCCGGTGACCGTGGTCACGGGCACCGAATCATGCCCCGGCTTGAACCCGGACTGGGCGCGGGATCCCGGCGGCACCTGGCAGGTCCGGGATCTGACCGTCGAGTGCACCGACACGACCGACGATCCTCGCGTCAGCGGCACCCACACCGCGACGCGGGGCATGGACGTGTGGGGGGCGCTCGACCAGGGAATCGGCGCGGGTGTCCAGTGGGGCACAGTACGCCTCGAGAATGCCGGTGGTGTCTGGGAGGGTCAGCTCTCGGGTGTAGCCTCTCTGCCCGGTCGCGGGGACACCATCGCCTTCTGGTACAAGGGGACCGGCGGCTACGCTGGGCTGAGCTACTTCGAGCTGTGGACGGGACAGGAGCCCTGGAAGATCCAGGGCCAGGTCTTCCCCGGCGATCCTCCACCTCCGTACGCGGAGGGCGGGACGACCATCGCGCGGCCGGAGGCCAGCGGGCCGGTCGCCGACGACGCGGTGGCCGTGGTCGCGGGCACCGCGGCCTGCCCCGGCCTGGACTTCACCTTCACGACCGACCCCGACGGCACGCAGCACGTCCGCGACGACTACCACGCCGACCGCTGCACGTTGACGACCGACGACCCGCGCGTCAGCGGGTCCCGCTCCTCCACCTGGAACATGGATGTGTGGGGGAACGTGAACGCCGGCCGCTGGGGACTTGTCCAGTGGGGCACTCCGCGCCTCGAGAACGAGGGGGGAGCCTGGGAGGGCAGCGCCACGGGCGTCGCCTCGTCCAGTCACGGGGACATCATCGTGAACTGGTACAAGGGGACCGGCGACTACGCCGGGCTGGGCTACTTCGAGCTGTGGACCGGAAGCGGTCCCTGGAAGATCCAGGGCCAGATCTTCCCCGGCGACCCCCCGACGCCGTAGGGCGAGTCGGCCCACGCCCACGGCTCCGCACCGGGCGCTCCTCTTCCTTTCGCGGGATGGGGCCTGCACCGGGCGTCCGGGGGGCCGCGGGAGCGACAGCGTAGAGCACGATGGCCGGGGCGCTTTCGTCCGCCGAGACCGCGATCGCCGACCGCGGAGCTGAGAACGCGAGCGGAGAGATGCGCGACGCGGCGCCGGGCTGGCCGCGCTCGGACCGTCGGGTGCCGTCGAGGCTCGACGCCCGAGGCGCGGCTGCCCATCGATCTCAGTAGGTCGCGGCGTCCGCCTCTTCCACGATCCAGACCTGCGGCGCGCCGTCCACGCCGCCCTTCGCCATGGCTGCGGGGAGCGACGGGTCCTGGGAGAACGCCTGGGCGCCTTCGACGGTCGCGAAGTCGTTGACGATCACGATCGTGTTCGGGTCCCCTGCCACGCGGTTGACCGAGTGGCCGGTCGCTCCGTGCGACTTGCGGGTGGCCTGGTGCTCGTTGAAGACCGCGATCCAGCGGTCGTAGTCGGTCACGTGGTGCTGGACGATCACCTTCGCCATGGGACGTCATCCTTCCGGGTCGACCGGACCGTCGTGGTCGGTCATCAGGTCCCTTACTATATGGTTAGGTACCGTATTGTCAATACCCGTATCATGGACGCCATGGCGAAGATCCAGATGCCCCCCGACTTCCACGAGCAGACGCCCGACGCGAATGTCCTGGCACCGAAGCGGTGATGAACACGATCCGCACGGCCGACATGGCCTTCGAAAGGATCGGCCGGCTCCTGCGGCCTCTTGGCGTCAGCGCGGCCGGCGGTCTCGTCCTCGGGCAGCTCCGCGACCAGGGCGCGATGTCTCCCTCGGAGCTGGGCGACCGGCTCATCGTCACGCGTGCGACGGTGACGGGCCTCCTCGATTCGCTCGAGCGACGCGGTCTCGTCCGCCGGTCACCGCACCCGGTCGACCGCCGGAGCCTGCTGGTCGAGATCACGCCGGCCGGCCTCGAGGTGGTCCAGCAGGTCCGCACGATCATCCATCGCAAGGAGACCGCCTGGATGAGCGGGCTGTCCGATGCGGAGCTGCGGACCTACATCGCCCTGCTCCACCGGATCCAGGACAGCATCGCGGCCGCGACTGAGCGCCAGTTGAAGCTCCCCGGCGACGATGAGACCAGCCACCGGTCCACCGAGGCTGACGCTGTGCGCGTGGAGGCAGGTTGAAGATGACAGCGCAGCCGACGCAGGTCGACTCGAGGAACCGGATCGCCGGCGACGAGGCGTGGAAGCTGGCCGCTGCCGAGTACGGCCGCATGCTGGAGCTCCTCCGCACGCTCGGGGACGACGACTGGACCCATCCCACCGACTGCACCGCGTGGGACGTGCGCGGCATGCTCGGGCACCTCGTGGGAGCCGCCGAAGGATGGGCCAGCCCCCTGGAGCTGATCCACCAGTACTGGCTCGGGGCCAGGCTCCTGCGGCGAGGTGAGGTGGATGGCCACCTGCCCGTCGATGGCGCCAACGCGGTCCAGGTCCGGGAGCGGGCCGGCGCGACGACCGCCGAGCTCATCGCTCGATACGCGCGCGCGACCCCCGGGGCGGTGCGCTGGCGGCGGCGCCTCCACCGGATGCCGGGGTCCATGCAGGACGATGGTGGTCGCTTCAGCATGCGGGGGCTCTTCGAGGTGATCCTCACCCGCGACACGTGGATGCACCGCGTGGACATCACTCGAGCGACCGGGCGCGAGATGGTCCTGACGCCGGAGCACGACGGCCGCATCGTCGAGGACTGCGTGCTGGACTGGGCGAAGAAGCACGGTCGGCCGTTCAGCCTGGGCCTCGGTGGACCGGCAGGCGGCCGGTTCGACGTCGGGACCGGCGGGCCCCACATCGAGATCGACGCCGTCGAGTTCGTCCGCGCCCTGAGCGGCCGCGGCGTGCGGGAGGAGATCCTCGGGACGCGCGTCGTCTTCTGACGCCTGGACGCGACGTGTGCCCACGGGATGGCCTGCGTGGCCGATCTACTCCACGCGATCCTGGCCGGCAGGGCCAGTCCCACCTTCACCGAGGAGGATCTCCAAGCCGGACCGCCAGCGCAGATCCAGACTCCGGCTGGCGCGACCCCGACCTGGAGCGTGGGCTGCACCGCCCGCACTTCGCGACCAACGGCTGTGCGGGCCGATGCCGGGACGCGGAATGCTCCGGGTACGAACTCCGACATGCACCCTCATGCCCGCTCACAGGCAGAGAGAGGCCGACCGCGATGAACATCGACGGAGTCCACCGAGTCCTCGTCGTCGGCAGCGGCACGATGGGCCTGCAGATCGGGCTGCAGTGCGCGACCCACGGCTTTGAGGTCGTCCCCTGCGACGTCGATCCGGCGGCGCTCGAGACGGGGATGCGGCGGATCCGTGGCTACGCGGACAACCTCGTCGCGGCAGGGGTCATCGATCCCGCTGAGCGAGAGCGCGCGCTGGCGAGCATCTCCCAGACCACCGACCCGTCGGTCGCGGCGTCCGACGTCGACCTCGTGAGCGGATCGGTGCCCGAGGATCCCGCGCTCAAGGGCCGCGTGCTGGGGCAGTTCGATGCCTTGTGCCCGCCGCGGACGATCTTCACCACCAACACGTCCTCCCTGCTGCCGTCGATGTTCGCCGCGGCGACGGGACGGCCGGACCGGTTCGCGGCGCTGCACTTCCA
>JBAWVU010000137.1:0-6771 GCA_037147135.1 Chloroflexota bacterium | reverse complement strand
ACGTCCGTCGCAGCGGAGGCTCCGACTCGCGGCCCACGCTCCTGGCCGCCGCGACCGTGCCGAGCGATCGCCGTGACCGACCCGCAGGACGACTCGGCTTGACCGGAGATGCCACCGATGACTCAGTCCGCCGTTTCCGGAACGTACCCGTCGCTCGGCATCCTCCAGGAGGTCGACGACATTCTCGCCCTGAAGGTCCAGATCGTCCGGGCGGCGCTGGAGCTCGAGGTCATCCCGGCGATCGCCGCCGGTCATCGCGACGCGGAGAGCATCGCCCGTGCGACCGGCTGCTCCGTCACCGGGATGCGGATCCTGCTCGACGGGCTGTGCGCCGTCGAGCTCCTGCGTTGGTCCGACGTAGCCTACTCGCTCACGCCGACAGCTGAGACCTATCTCGTTCCCGGGAAGCCCACGTGCTACGCGGGGCTGTTGCTCGACGACCTCCGAGCAGGAGATCTGTTCACGGAGAACGTCCGGACGGGCCGGGTCCTGGCTGACTTCGCGTCGGCCGACGCGATCGGGCTCTGGGTGGCATACGCCGGCTCTCACCTGCTCACCTGGCCCGATGAGCTCGCCATCTACCGGGCGCGCTGGGCAGCCCTCGGCGTCACGGCTTCGTCGATGCCCGGCGCGCGCGTCCTCGATGTCGGCTGCGGTCCGGCGATCGCGAGCCTTGTCCTGGCGCTCGACGACCCGACGGCATCGGTGACCGGCTTGGACCGGGGACCGGTCGTCGAGGTGGCCGGCCGCGTCGCCGAGGCGATGGGCGTCGCGTCGCGGGCGTCGTTCGTGGCCGGCGACCTCACCGCCCTCGGGAACCTCCACGGCCCCTTCGATATCGTCTTCGTCGGCTGGGTCCTCCACTTCCTCGACCCGGTCGAGATCGGCGCGACGCTGCGCCAGGCCCGGCGCCTGCTCGCCCCGACCGGGCGCATCGTCATCCTCGAGGTCCTGCCGACACCCGGCGTGTTCGACGACCCGGGCCAGTACCTCACCGCCGTCTGGCTGTTCAACGTGGCGCGTCGCGGTCGCGTGTACACGTTCGAGGAGTACGCCGCCATGCTGGCCGAGGCGGGCTTCGGTCCCGCCCGCCGGCTCGAAGCCGCGCCGTGGCTCCAGGCGGTGCGCACCGAGTAGCGAGGAGTCTTCGCGGGATGCCGGCGACGTAGCTCACGACAGGCGGTCACGCCCGCCCCACCCCGCCGAAGTTCGACCCCATCGTGCGCGTCCGAATCATGACGAGGCCCCGGCCGTTCCCGGCCGGGGCCTCGTCGAGCTGTCGCGGTGAGATGTCGGGCTAGAAGTCCATGTCCCCGCCACCGCCGTGGCCGTGGTTGCCGCCGCCGGACGCGTCCTTCTTCTCCGGGATGTCCGTCACGAGCGTCTCCGTCGTGAGGACCATCGCGGCGATCGAGGCAGCATTCTGGAGGGCGGACCGGGTCACCTTGGCCGCATCGACGATGCCCTTCTCGAACATGTCGCCGAACTCGCCCCTGAGGGCGTCGTAGCCGTGGCCCTTCTTCTGCTTCCGGGTGGCCTCGACGATGACCTCGCCGGACTGGCCGGCGTTGTCGGCGATCTGGCGCGCCGGGGCCTCGAGGGCCTTGCGGACGATGTCCACGCCGACCTGCTCGTCACCGACAAGCTTGATCTTGTCGAGGGCCGGGATGGCCTGGAGGAGCGTCGTGCCGCCGCCGGCGACGATGCCTTCCTCGACGGCCGCACGGGTCGTCGAGAGCGCATCCTCGATGCGGTGCTTCTTCTCCTTGAGCTCGACCTCGGTCGCCGCGCCCACCTTGATGACGGCGACGCCGCCGGCGAGCTTGGCGAGGCGCTCCTGGAGCTTCTCGCGGTCGTAGTCCGAGGTGGTCTCCTCGATCTGCGCCTTGATCTGCGTCATGCGCGCCTTGATGTCGGCCGGCTTGCCGGCACCGTCGACGATGGTGGTGTCGTCCTTGGTCGCCACGACGCGCCGCGCCGTGCCGAGGTCCTCGACAGTGACGGAGTCGAGCTTGCGCCCGATCTCCTCGCTGATGACCGTGCCGCCGGTGAGGATCGCGACGTCGCGGAGCATCTCCTTGCGGCGATCGCCGAAGCCCGGCGCCTTGACGGCGAGGACGGAGACGGTGCCGCGGAGCTTGTTCACGACGAGCGTGGCGAGAGCCTCGCCGTCGACGTCCTCGGCGATGATGAGGAGCGGCTTGCCGATCTGGACGGTCTTCTCGAGCGCCGGGAGGAGGTCCTGGACGCTGGAGATCTTCCGGTCCGTCACGAGGATGCGGACATCCTCGAGGATGGCTTCCATCCGGTCGGGGTTGGTGACGAAGTACGCGGAGATGTAGCCGCGGTCGAACTGCATCCCCTCGGTGTATTCCTTGTCGAGGCCCAGGGACTGCCCCTCCTCGACGGTGATGACGCCGTCCTTGCCGACCTTGTCCATCACCTCGGCGATGAGCTCGCCGACCTCGGGATCGGCTGCGCTGATCGAGGCGACGGCGGCGATCTGCTCCCGATCCTTGACCGGGCGCGACTGCCTCTTGATCTCTTCGACGACCGCAGCGACGGCCTTCTCGATGCCGAGCTTGATGACCATCGGGTTCGCCCCGGCGGTCACGTTGCGCAGGCCCTCGGCGACCATCGCCTGGCCCAGGACGACCGCCGTCGTCGTGCCGTCACCGGCGACGTCGTCGGTCTTGGTGGCGACCTCCTTGAGGAGCTGCGCCCCCATGTTCTCGAGCGGATCCTCGAGCTCGATGTCGCGCGCGATCGTCACGCCGTCGTTGGTGATCGTCGGTGCGCCGAACTTCTTGTCGAGGACGACGTTCCGGCCCTTGGGGCCGAGAGTCACGCGGACCGCGTCCGCGAGGTGGTCGATGCCCTTCTTGAGCGATCGACGCGCTGCGTCGCCGAAGACGACCTGCTTTGCCAAAGGTGTGTCCCTCCTGGAGTGTGGTGCGACCGGGCCTTCTCGGCACCGGCGCTCGATCGATCAGCGGGGCGGGTCAGTCCTCGACGATCGCGAGGATGTCCTTCTGGCTGAGGATGAGGAGCTCGATCTCGTCCACCTTGAACTCGGTGCCTGCGTACTTCGCGTAGAGGACGCGATCGCCCTTCTTCACGTCCATCTTCTCGCGCGTGCCGTCATCGAGGAACCGGCCCGGTCCCACGGAGAGGATCTGCCCTTCCTGGGGCTTCTCCTTCGCCGTGTCCGGCAGAACGATCCCGCTCTTCGTCATCTCTTCGCGCGCTGAAGGCGTGATGACGACGCGGTCGCCGAGCGGGCGGAGCTTCGTCGAGCTCGCAGAGGCGGTGGCCAACGGGTTTCCCTCCTGCGTGAACGGGCCGGCGCACATGCGCACCGAGCCTCGGTCGGGTCCTGGATACCGACGGACGGGCCTGGGGCCCGCGGGTCCGCCGATGGTTCGGCTCGTGGAGCGCCAGGAGCGAGGTGCGTGCCCGAGGTGCGCCGCAGCGCCCGATCCTCTGTGCCGCCAGTCCCGTCCCTTAGCACTCTCCAGTCGAGAGTGCTAACAGACTACCGGGGCGAGGAGCCGGTGTCAAGCGGCGCGCGGTCGGCGCCAGCGGGCGCGGTCGGCGCCAGCGGGCGCGGTCGGCGACAGCGGCGTCCGGCGTGCGGCCCGGCCGGTGTGTCGCCGGCCGGTGTCAAGAGACGGGCGGGCGGCCAGCCCGCACGAACACCCGGTCGTAGGAAGCGACGAGCGCCGTCCCCAGGTCGTCCTCGGCGTCGCCCCGGCGCGCGGCGGTCCAGCGGGCGGTGATACCCACCCATTCCGGGGCGTTACGGCGACGCGGCGCGCCCGGCGGCGCAAGGTACGGGCTGTCCGTCTCCACGAGGATCGCGTCCGCGGGGACGAGGCGGACGGCCTCGGCGGTCGGCTCCTCGCCGCGGCGGAACGCGAGCCCCGAGACGGAGACCGCGAGGCCCATCGCCAGGGCGTCGCGGACGTAGTCGACCGGCCCCGAGACCGAGTGGAGGATGGCGGGCGGCCTGTCACCGAACGCGGCCCGCCGGCCCGGCTCGTCGAAGCCCGCCGCGACGAGCTCGGCGACGAGATCGTCCTGCGCGTCGCGCGCGCCCGGCTTCGATCGGCAGTGGAGGATCGCCGGCTTCCCGAGCTCGAGAGCGAGCGCGAGGTGGCGCCGGATGTTCTCGAGCTGCGCGTCCCGCGGGGAGAACGCGCGGTCGTAGTCGAGGCCGGTCTCGCCGATCGCGACGACCCGCGCGTCGCGCGCGAGCTCCTCGACCTGCGCCCACTCCCCGGGGGTCACGCCGGCGGCGACGTGCGGATGGATCCCGACCGCGGCGTCCAGCCACGCGTGACGGTCCACGACGGCGATCGCGGAACGCGACGTCGCAAGGTCGACGCCCGGGACGAGGATCCGCTCGACGCCGGCCTCGCGGGCCGCGGCGAGGACCTCGTCGAGGTCGTCCCGGAACGGCTCCGTCTGGAGGTGGCTGTGGGAGTCGATGAGCCGCATGGGCACGGCTCAGCCGCCGGTCACCTCTTCCACGTCAAGCCGCGGGAAGAGGGGTGTCGGCGCCCCGAGTCGACCCGGCTCTCCCGAGTGCGCGCCCCAGGCGAGCTCGGCCGCGAGGGGCGGCCCGGCGGTCCCGTCGGCGGCGTACGGGTACTCCCATCCGAGCTGGGCGAGGACGCGCGGCGTCATGCCGGGCATGTACGGAGCGACGGCCAGCCCGATGAGGCGGCACGCCTCCAGCAGGTCGCCGAGGGTAGCGCTCAAGCGCGCGGCGGCCTCCGGGGCGCCGCCGGCCGCGTCGTCGCCCTTCGCGGCCTTCGCGAGCGCCCAGGGCTGCTCCGCATCGACGAACCGGTTCGCGTCGCCGACGAACGTCCAGAGCGCCGCGAGCGCGTCGTGGAGGAGGCACCCCTCGAGGCGCCCGGCGTAGTCGGCGAGGACCCCGCGCCAGCAGCGGCCGAGCGGCGACGCCTCCTCGTCCCGGGGCTGCGGGCGCTCGCCATCGAGGTAGCGCGACGCCATCGAGACCGTCCGGTTCACGAGGTTGCCGAAGTCGTTCGCGAGGTCGGCGTTGTAGCGGCGGACGAACGACTCCCAGCTCACGTCCGTGTCGCGGTCGAACGCGACCTCGCGGAGCGTCACGTACCGGGCGCCGTCCGGCCCGAACGCGTCGACGACCGCCGCGGGGTCGAGGAAGTTGCCGCGGCTCTTGCTCATCCGCTCGCCCGCGACGAGCAGCCAGCCGTGGACCCAGACGTGACGCGGTGCCTCGAGCCCGGCGCTCCAGAGCATCGCCGGCCAGAAGACCGCGTGGAACCGGGCGATGTCCTTGCCGATGACGTGGAGGTCGGCCGGCCACCACCGGGCGAACGCGGCGAGATCGTCGGGGAACCCGGCACCGGTGATGTAGTTGATGAGCGCGTCGTACCAGACGTAGATCGTCCCGGCGTCAGGCTCCCACGTGCCGTCCGTGCGCAGTGACGAGGTACCGTCCGGCATGATCGGGAACGGGATCCCCCATCCGGCGCCGGCCCGGCTGATCGAGAAGTCCTCGAGGCCCTGCCGGATGAACCCGAGCATCTCGTTGCGACGGGTGTCGGGCTGGACGAAGTCGGGATGGTCCGCGTAGAAGCGCTCGAGGCGCTCCTGGTACGCGGAGAGCCGGAAGAACCAGTTGTCCTCCGAGAGCAGCTGGAGGGGGACGTCGGGGTGGTTGGGGCAGATCGTCCCGCGGGATGTCTCGACGACGTCCGTCGCGCTCCGGAACCCCTCGTTCGGGCAGTACCAGCCCTCGTATGTCCCGACGTAGATGTCGCCGTTCGCGTATGCGCGGCGGACCATCTCCTGGGCGGACCGGACGTGGTCGGGATCGGTCGTCCGGATGAAGCGGTCGGGGCTGATGAGGAGCCGGTCCTCGGCGGCGCGGAAGAGGGCGACCTTGTCGTCGACGAAGGCCCGCGGGGTCTGGCCGACCTCGGCCGCCTTCATCGCGATGTTCACCGAGTGCTCGTCCGTGCCGGTGAGGAACCGGGTCGGCGTCCCGGACATCCGGTGCCAGCGCGCGATGACGTCCGCGCCGATCACCTCGTAGAGGGTGTGGAGGCCCGGCTGGTTGTTCGCGTACGCGATGGCGGTCGTGATGTAGAAGCGATCGTCGGTCATGGGGCGCCGATCGTAGCAGGGCGAGACGGCCCCGGTCGGGTCACGGGCAGACGCTGATCCACGTCGCGACGTCAGCCCCGGTCGGGCCCCGATGCGTCCGGCGGCTGCGCATCGCCCGCGTCCCCGGGCGCGGAACCTGAGCCATCGGCCGTGGCCCCTGCGGCGCCGGGCGTCGCGTGCGCATCCGCCGGGACGGCCCCGTCCGCGTCGCCGGGCGCGCCAGCCATCCCCGAGCGGAGATCCGTCGCGAGATGCCGGCTCCGATCCGCGACCTTGCGCCCGATCTCGTCGGTGAGGTCGGCGGCGCGGTGCGCGAACGGGCCGAGCCTCTCGCCCGCCTCTGCCGTGATCTCGGCGAGGCGCGCCGCGAACGCCTTGAACAGCGGGCCGGCCTGTTCGATGGCTTCGCCGATCGCGGTCGACGCCTGCTCGGCGGCGTGGGAGGCCGCCTGCTTCGCCCCCGCGAACGGATCCTCGGCGTCGCCGGGTCCCGGTCCGGACGCGGGTCCCCGCGCTCCGTCGTCCGCATCCGACCCGGCCGCGTCCGCGCCGGATGCCGCGTCCGCGCCGGGTCCCGCCGGCGCACCCGGGTCGGATCCGGGCGCCTGG
>JBAWVU010000136.1:0-6821 GCA_037147135.1 Chloroflexota bacterium | reverse complement strand
CCGGGCTGCCACCGACGCCGCCGCACGCCTCGGGCGGCGGCTCGACGTCTGCGTGGCGGCGGCCGGCATCGACGGCGCGGGGCGCAACGCGCTCGACCTCGACGTGGACGGGTTCCGGCGGGTCCTCGACGTGAATGTCGTGGGCCTGTTCATCGCCGCGCGCGCCGCCGCCGAGCGGATGGCCGCGGACGGCGACGGCGGCGCCATCGTCGTGGTCGCGAGCGTCAACGGGCTCATCGCCGAGGCCGACTTCGCCGACTACAACGCGAGCAAGGGCGGCGCGGTGCTCCTCGCCCGCTCCCTCGCGCGCGACCTCGCGCCGCGCGGGATCCGCGTCAACGCGATCTGTCCGGGCTACACGCGGACCCCGATGACCGCGGGCTACCTCGACGATCCGGACACGCTCGCGAGGATCGTCGGGCGCATCCCGCTCGGCCGGGTCGCCGAGCCCGATGAGATCGCCGGGGCCGTCGCGTTCCTCTGCTCGGACGACGCGTCGTACGTCACGGGGGCGTCGCTCGTCGTGGACGGTGGCTGGATCGCGTAGCCCGGTGGAGATGGAGCCCGCCGCGATGGACCCGGAGGACGAGACGGCGCTGCTCGAGCAGCACGCCGACGTGCTCTTCGCGATGGATGCGACAAGCCGGCTGACGAGCCTGAACGAGCCGGATGCGGAGGGGGCACCCCGGCTCTTTCTCGCCCGAGGTCGGACCTCGATGCGGATCTGGTTGGGCACCGATGTGCCCAGGGCCATGGGCGATGCCTGCCGGGCTCTTGTCGCCGATCTTCCCCTGTGGGATGGATGCGAGCCGGACGGATCGCTCTTCGAGCCGCTGCGGGCGGCCCTGTCTGCCGAGACGCCCGTCACCGCCGAGACGCGTGGGCCCGCGTTCCGCTTCGGTCCCCGGGTCGAGGTGCCCCACGTCGCCGACCCGGTGATCGTCGACGGGGCGTCGGCCCACCTGCTCGAACGCTTCTTCCCCTACACGCGGTCCGTGCTCGCGTGGCGCGCTCCCGTCGTCGGGGTCGTGGTGGATGGGGCGATCGTGTCGGCCTGCTACACCGCCCGCCATCGCCCCGCCGCGTGCGAGGCAGGTGTCGCCACGGAGGAGGCCTACCGGGGCCGGGGGTTCGGGGCGCTCGTCGTCTCGGCATGGTGCGATGCGGTGCAACGGGAGGGGCGCCGGCCGCTGTACAGCACGACGTGGGACAACGAGGCCTCTCGGGCGATCGCCCGCACGCTCGGCCTCATCCCGTATGCCGACACGCTGGCGCTCACCTGACGCAACGCCCGCGGGCTCGCTCCCGAGGCGGCGACGCGGGAAGCCCCGCGCTTCCCCACCTACCGCAGGCTGAAGCCCCCGTCGATCTGGAGCTCCGTCCCCGTCGCGTACGAGGCCGCGTCGGACGCGAGATACCAGACGGCGTTCGCCACCTCGAACGGCTCGCCGAGGCGAGCCATGGGGATCATCGAGAGCCAGACGTCGCCCCAGCCGCTCGCCATGCCGAGCTTCGTCATCTCCGTCGCGATGAATCCGGGCGAGACGCAGTTCACTCGCACACCGCGATCGGCCCACTCCGACGCGAGCGACCGCGTGAGCTGGATGACGCCGGCCTTTGAGGCATTGTACGAGGCCTGCGGCTGCGGGAAGTCGACGACCGACCCGGACAGCGACGCGATGTTCACGATCGAGCCGCTCCCGCGGGCGAGCATGTGCCGACCGACCGCGCGACAGCACCAATAGAGCCCGTCGAGATTCACCGCGAGCACGTCCCGCCAGTCCTCGTCGCTCATCGACTCGGCCGGGGCGTTGCGACAGATCCCCGCGACGTTGACGAGGATGTCGATCCGCCCGATCTCCCGGATCGCCTGCTCCACGGCCACGTCCACCGCACCCGGGTCGGTGACGTCCACCTCGATGCTCACGGACCGCCGGCCGAGGCCCCGGATTTCGGCGGCCGCCTCTTCGGCGGTCATCGGGTCGATGTCGGCGGCGACGATGTCGGCCCCGGCGCGTGCCAGCGTCCGGACGACCTCGCGGCCGATCCCCCGGCCGGCCCCGGTGACGAACGCGACCCTCCCGGACAGGTCGAACGGTCCCATGAGCAGCCCTCCTCGAGTCGGCGGAGCCTTCGACGGCACAGCAGAGGATGCCCTGTCGTCAGGGTTCAGGGGGTCCGAACGTGCGAGCATCGACCCGGAGGCAAGAGCTGGCGGTGGCCGCGACCGTCGCGCTGAGCGTGACGATCGCCGTCATCGCCGCGACGTGGCTTGGGGCGCTGGTACGATGCGAGCGTCCGCGAAGCGCACTCAAGTGGGATGCGGGGGAGATCATGCTGATCGCCATCGTGCTCATCGGCCTCGTCATCGGTGGTCTCGTGCTGCTCGACGTCGGCGCGGCTCGCCTCGGGGTGGATCCTCATCGGACCGAACACGTCGACTGGACGTCGCCCGAACCCATCCTCTGGCTGTGACCGCGGCTGGGGATCGGGTCGGCCCCGGCGGTCGCGTCGCCTACGGGTAGCTCTCGCAGCCGACGCCGTCACCATCACCGTCGAAGTGATGGATGTCGATGCCGACGACGATGACCCTGTGGCAGATGTCACCGCAGTCGAGGTCGTACGTGACGACCGGGACGCAGTAGCCCGAGTAGTTGGGATCACACGCTCCCCCGGGGACGGGCGTGGGGTCGGCCGCCGGGGGGGCCGTGGGCGCAGGCTCGGGCGAAGCGTCCGGCGGAGACGCAGCCGTCGCGCCCGGGAGCATGGCGACCGTCACCGTCCGCGCCGGGCATGCCACGAGGATGCGCCTGAGGGCCGCCCGCTCGGCAGAGTCCACGCTGAGGGTCCAGCGGACCTTGACCACGATCCACTCGGTCGCGTAGGTGCAGCGGAAGCTCCGCAGCGGCGGCAGCCACTGTGCCGGGTCCTTGTCGCTCTTCGAGCGGTTCGAGGCCGCCGACACCGCGCGCAGCGAGCGCGAGTCGCCGAGGTCGTTCGCGTAGTCCTGGCGCCGCGCCGGTGTCCACGCCCATGCCCCGGAGTCCCACGCTTCCTTGAGCGCGACGACGTGGTCGATGTCGAACGTGGACGCGTGGGTCGTGGTCACGCCGTCGTACGCCGAGCGCCACGACCCCGTGACGGAGCAGCCCGAACCGGTCCGGGGCGTCGTTCGCGACTCCTGGATGAGCACCTCGCTCCGGGTGCTGCAGCCGTCCTGGTCGGCGTCGATCCAGTGGACGAACAGCGCGCGGGAGTAGCCGCCCGCGTGCTCGGGCGCTGTCGCCAGGCGGGCGAGAAGCTGGAGCCCGGTGCCGCTCACCTTCGTGGCCGCGGCCGCCGGTCCGACGCCCGCGAGGGTCAGGGTGACGGCTACGACGAGTGCGGCGAGCCCTCGGGTCCTGCCCATGGAAGCCTGCTTTCATGGCAGCACCCGGACCGACACTCGGTGCACCGCCGTCCGGAGACTACCGCGCGGCTCGCACCGCGCGCCATCGCACGGAAGTACCCGCCGCTCGTCATCCGAACAGACGACCTCGGCTCTCTCGCTGACCGCGGCCGGACCGTCGCGCCGGGTGCACGTGGCGCGTTGGCTACCCCGGGCAGCCGGCCTCGTCGGGCAGGAGCGGCCGAACGACCACGCGGTAGAGGCGATCGCCGACCTGCCATCGCGTGTCGTTGGTCGCCGTGCCGACGCCCAGGTATTCGGTGCCCTCCGGCTCGAGGACGCCGCAGCGCCACGTGCCCTCGTGCTCGTCGACGAGGGTGCCGAACATCTCCGGCGGGGCATCGAGCGGCCAGGCTCGGATGTCCTGCCCCGGGCGGGCGGTCGCGGGGGCGGGCGTTGCGCCGACGGTGCCCGTCCAGTCCATGACCGGCGCCACGTACACGCTCATCCGTGCCGGCAGGTATGGCGCGTCGGCCCCGACGTTCTCCGAGCCCAGCCAGGCCGGCAGATCCTTCAGGCGCGCGAAGAGCTCGCCGAGCGTCTCCCGGGCCGCCATCTCGTCCGGCGGGGCGAACTTCGCCTCGTCGGGGAAGCCGAGGGCGTAGGCCCAGGTGGTGTGGGTGGCCCCGTTCGCACCGAGCGTGAACGTCACCGTCCAGAGGTCGTAGACGTCCTCCAGGCCGAGGCGCCGATCGGGCCCGAGGAGCCCGGCGTCGCCCGCCGCGGCGAGGACCAGCGTCAGCCCCTCCGGCGTGAGGCGGGACTCGACGAGCGTCGGCACCAGCGGGTCGGTGGGTCCTGCCCCGTCCGCCGTAAGCCTGATCACCCTGCCGTCGCCGTAGATCGAGGTGGCGGGCATCTCGGCCAGCCGCATCTCCATCGGCAGCAGGCCACCGCCGTCAGCGACGCGGAGCACCAGGTCGGTCGAGCCGGTCGCGTGCGTGATCGGGGCCGTCGGCGCGGCGGTCCCGTTGGCGGTCGGCGCCGCCGATGCGGGTGGGGTCGTCGATGCGGGCGGCGAGCCGGTCGCCTGGCCGCAACCGACGACCATCGCGAGTGCGACGATGGCGGCGATCGCCGGCGACCGCGTCGGAGCACCGGTCGAACTCCGAGTCCTGCGCGAACGGATCGCCGCGAGCCGCCCAGTCATGGCTCCCCGATCCTACACCCGACCCGAAGCCCTTTCGGGTGGCGCGGCCGACGCGCTCCCCACCCGGAGCTACTCCTGCTTCAGCTGCTCGGTGAAGTAGTCGACGCTGGCGGCGAGCGCCGTCACCAGGCCGTCTCCCTCGTAGTGGTGGTCCGAGTTGGGCAGCGGCACGAAGAGGAACGGCCGGTCGGCGCCCTCCAGCGCCTGGATGAAGTTCACCGAGTTCTGCAGGTGGACGTTGGTGTCCGCGAGGCCGTGGATGATGAGCGGCGTTGCCCGGATCGTCCCGGCCACGTCGACCAGGTCGGTGGCCGCGTAGCCTTCCGGGTTCTCGGCCGGGGTCCGCATGTACCGCTCGGTGTAGATGGTGTCGTACCAGGCCCAGTCGGTGGGGCCGGAGCCGGCCACCCCGCAGCGGAACACGTCCGGCTCGTGGATGAGGGCGTAGAGCGTGAGGAAGCCGCCGAACGACTTGCCGTCCGTGCCGATGCGGTCCGCGTCCACGTAGGAGAGGGTCTTGAGGTAGTCGACCCCGGCGAGCTGGTCGTCGAGGGCGGCGGGGCCGAGCTGCCCGGCGATGGGCGTCTCGAAGGCGTGGCCACGGCCGAAGCTGCCGCGGTTGTCCAGGCGCCAGACGATGAAGCCGGCCTGCGTGTACAGGGTGTCGCGCTCGATGAGGTTGAAGATATTGGTGGTGCCGTAGCGATCGGACACCAGCTGGAGCCCGGGCCCGCCGTACCAGTGGATGACCACCGGGTACTTCTTCGTCGGGTCGAAGCCCTCCGGCTTGACGATCTGGGCGTAGAGATCGGTGCCGTCGTGCGCCGTGACCGTGAGGAACTCACGGGAGACCTTCGGCAGGTCGAGGGAGGGACCCGCACAGCGGCCCAGCTCCGTCACCTGGCTGCCGTCCGCCTTGAGGATCCGGGTGACCGGCGGCGTGTCGACGGCGGAGAACTGGTCCACCAGGTACGTCCCGTCGCCGGAGAGGGCGGCCTCGTGGAAGCCGGCCTCCTGCGAGATCTGCTGCAGCTCGCCGGTGTCGATGTCCAGGCGGTAGAGCTGCCGCTCCAGGGGGCCGGCCGCGGTGGTGTTGAAGTAGGCCCAGCCGCCCGCGGGGTCGACGTGCACCGGCCTGCCCGCCGTGAGGATGCCGTAGGGCGTGGTGTCGATGAGCCAGTCCCCGTCGGTGAGCCGCGAGATGAGCCGACCGTCGATCGAGTAGAGGTAGAGGTGCATGAAGCCGTCGCGCTCCGACAGCCAGAGGAAGCGCTTCCCGTCCGGCAGGAAGACCGGGGCCGCGTAGAAGTTCTCGTTCACCCAGGCGGGATCGGTCTCCGTGACGACGATGCGGCCGGTGCCGCGGGCGGGGTCGAAGGCGTTGAGCCTGAGCACGGTGTGGTCGCGGTTGACCGAGATGTAGAACACCTCGGACGAGTCCGGGGCCCAGGCGTAGAAGGGGAGGACGTACTCCGTGTCCTCCGGCAGGGGGATGTCCCGGGCGGCCCCTCCTCCCTCCGGAGCGAGGTAGTGCAGCGAGACCACGGGATTCGGCGTGCCCGCGGTGGGATAGCGGGTGTAGGTGACCTCCGGAGGCGTCTGGCGGTAGTCGGTGACGGGATCGTTGTGGACCCCGCTGTCGTCAAGGCGCATGTACATGAGCCACGTACCGTCGGGTGACCAGGCGTAGCCGGGCTGGGCCGCACGGGTGGCCATCTCCTCGTTGTAGACCCAGTCGAGGTCGCCGTTGAAGATCGCCTGGCTGCCGTCGGTGGTGAGGCGCTGCACGTGCCCGTCGCTCAGCCCGGTCACGTACAGGTCGTTGTCCCGCGTGTAGGAGACGTGCGTGCCCGTGGGGGTGAACATCATCGCGTCGATGGCGCCATCACCCTCGGCGGCTACCTTGGTCGACCCGCCCGACGCGACGTCGAGCACCCAGAGCGACGTGGCGCCGGCGAGGAGCATGGTGTCGCCTGCGGGCGACCACTGGGCGGACGTGACGTCGATCGAATCGGGGTGGCTCGCGGGGTCGAAGAGGACCCGCTTGACGCCGGTCGTCGCGTCGTAGAGCCACAGGACGTCGCCGGTCGCCCCCGCCAGGGTGTAGGCGAGCCGCGCCCCTTGGGGGCTCCAGCCCAGGTTCTCGGGGCCGGGTCCCACCAGGGCGTCCGGCTGCACGAGCATGCGCGCGGTGATGTCCGAGGCCGGGGATGGGGCCGGGGA
>JBAWVU010000135.1:0-6842 GCA_037147135.1 Chloroflexota bacterium | reverse complement strand
CTCCTCCTTCCACGGGTCGGCGCTGTTGCTGTACCCGTAGCGTTCCCAGAACCCGAGCTGATCGTGGTCGAGGAGCTCGATGCCGCGCAGCCACTTCGCGCTCTTCCAGAAGTAGCGCTTGGGGACTACGAGCCGGAGCGGGTACCCGTGGTCGGGCTCCAGCGGGCGGCCGTCGAACGTGTCCGCGAGCAGGACGTCATCGTCGTCGAGCACGTCGAGCGGCATGTTCGTCGTGTAGCCCTGCTCGCAATGGGCGACCGCGTGGGTCGCGCTCGGCCTCGCCTGTGCCATCTCGAGGATCGTCCGGATCGGCACGCCCTCCCATGCCGTGTCGAACTTCGACCAGCGCGTCACGCAGTGGATGTCCGTCACGACCCGTGCCCGGGGCAGCGTCCGGTACTCGCTCCACGAGATTCGGAACGGGCTCTGAGCCTCCCCCCAGACCCGGAAATCCCACGCGGCGAGGTCGGTCCGGGGGACGCTGCCGTAGTGGAGGACCGGGAACTTCTCCGTGAGGTGCTGCCCGGGTGGCAGTCGCTTCGCCTGCTCCGCGTCCATCGGGCGCCCTCCGCACACTTGCCGCAGCATCGCCGCTTCCGGCGTGGTCGCCTATCGTCGCACGGTACCCTAGACGTGATGGTCGCCCCTCGGATGTCCGACCCGCCCCACGTCGTCGTGGTCATGCCCGCGTACAACGCCGCGAAGACGCTCGAGCGCACGTACGCGGACATCCCGCGCGACGTGGTCGACCACGTCATCCTCGTCGACGACGTATCGGCCGACGAGACCGTCGTCATCGCGGAGCGGCTCGGCCTGCACGTGGTCTCCCACCGCCAGAACCGCGGCTACGGCGGGAACCAGAAGACCTGCTACGACACCGCGCTCGCCGAGGGTGCCGATGTCGTCGTCATGGTCCATCCCGACTACCAGTACGACGCCACGCGGATCCCGGACCTCATCGCGCCGATCGTCGCCGGGACCGCCGACCTCATGCTCGGTAGCCGCTTCCTCGGCGATCCGCTCGCCGGCGGGATGCCGCGCTGGAAGTACATGAGCAATCGATTCCTCACGACGGTCGAGAACGTCGCGTTCGGACTCCAGCTCTCCGAGTACCACACGGGGTTCCGGGCCTACTCGCGCCACCTGCTCCAGGCGCTGCCGTACCACCTCGACAGCGATGACTTCGTCTTCGACCAGGAGCTCATCGCGCAGGCGGTGGCGGCCGGATTCCGCGACAGGATCGGCGAGGTCGCGGTCCCCACGCGGTACTTCGCCGAGGCGAGCTCGGTCGGCCCACGGCGGAGCATCGTGTACGGGCTGTCGACGCTCGTCGTGGTGGCCCGGTACCTCTTCCACCGGAGCGGCCTCCTCCGCTCGAGCAAGCTCGCCGCGCGGAGACGTGGATGACCGGTCCGCCCGACCCAGGTCCGCCCGACGCTGGGCCGATCGTCCTGGAGCGCGCCCCGTCGCGCCGGGCCTTCTGGCTCCGGACGGTCCTCGGGCTCTCGGTCTCCGTCATCGCGCTCTGGTTCGTCTTCCGGACCGTCGACCTCGCGAGCGCGCTCGAGATCCTGCGGACGGCGGACCCGGCGTGGATCGCCGTCATGCTCCTCGCGCTCTGCGCGGACATCGCGGTCCGCGCGCTCCGCTGGCGGGTCATCCTCGCGCCCGTCGCCAGGGTCCGGTACCTCCGCGCGCTTGGGTATCTCACGACCGGGTACGCGGCGAACAACGTCCTGCCCGCGCGCCTCGGGGAGCTCGTCCGCGCGCACTACGTGGGGGACCGCGAGGGCGTGAGTCGTGCGTCCGCGCTCGGCACGATCGTCGTCGAGCGCGTCATCGACTTCGCGGTCATCGTCGCGGTGGCCGCCGGCTCGCTTCTCCTCCTCGGGATCCGCGGCGACATCGGGTCGGCGGTGCTCATCGGCGGGGTGGTCGCACTCGGGCTCGTCGTCGGGCTCGTCCTCGCTGTCGTCGGACACCGCCTCCCGGGGGCCGCGAGGGTCGAGCGCGAGGCTTCTCGCTTCCCGCGGATCGTGTCGCTCGCCGCGACGTTCCGCGCGGGCCTTCGCGTCGCCGGTCACACCCGGACGCTCATCCCGGCGATCCTGCTCAGCTTCCTCGCGTGGTCGCTCACGACCGTGACGTTCGCGGCGGGGGCGCAGGCGGTCGGCATCGAGCTCTCGTGGACCCAGGCCGCGCTGCTCGCGGCCGGCGTCAACCTCGTGACGGCGATCCCGTCGGGGCCCGGCTTCGTCGGGACGTGGGAGCTCGCGGCCGTGCGGATCCTCGCGCTCTACGGGATCGCGGGGGACACGGCGTTCGCGTTCGCGCTCCTCGTGCACGTCTCGACGCTGGCGGTCACGACGATCCTGGGGGCCATCTCCTTCCTCCGCCTCGGCTGGCTGCCGAAGGCGGCCGCCCGGACGGTCTCCCCGGCGGCCGACGAGGTGCCCGGTCTGGCCGCGGACGACACGCCCGGCCCGGCGGCCGACGAGACGCCCGGCCCGACTGTCGCCTGATCGCCGGCTCAGCCGACGCGCATCTCCTCCTCGACCATCGGCTTCACCTCGCCGATCAGGCGTTCCATCGTCTCCACGTCGTACGGCGCCGGCATCTCCACGATCACCGTCCCGAACCCGGCGTCCATCCGCGCCCGGATCGTCGCGGCGACCTGGGCGGGCGTCCCCAGCCAGAGCGTGTCCGGCCCATCCCAGTCGGACTCGGGGGTCCGGTTGTGCGCCATCTGCTCTGCCCAGGCCTGCCGGGCCTCCGCCTCCGTGTCGCGGATGACGAGCTTGCACGCGATCGAGCGCTCGATCTCCGACTGGTCCCGGCCGACGTCCGCGCAGTGCATCCGCAGGACGGCGTCCTTGTGCCGGAGCGTGTCCGGGCCGCCGAAGACGTTGCAGAAGTCCGCGTACTTCGCCACCGTCCGGAGCGTCTTCTTCTCGCCGCCCCCGCCGATCACGATCGGGAGCCGAGGCTGGATCGGCCGGGGGATCCCGACGAGGTGGTCGGTCCGGTAGGCGCGGCCGTCGTGAGTGACCTCGGATCCGTCGAGCACGGCCCGGATGATCCCAACCGCCTCGTCGAGCCGGTCGAGGCGCTCGCCGTCGCCCGACCCGAAGTCGATCCCGTGGGCCGCATGCTCGAGCTCGAACCAGGCGCCGCCAAGCCCGAGGATCGCGCGGCCGCCGCTCACGTGATCGAGGGTGGTCGCGAGCTTCGCCACGAGCGCCGGGTTGCGGAACGTGTTCGCCCCCACGAGGAGGCCCACCCGGACCCGCTCGGTGGCCTCTGCCCACGCGTTGAGGAGCGACCAGCCCTCGAGGATCGGCTGGTACGGGTCGCCGTAGATCGCGTAGACGTGGTCCCATGTCCAGAGATGCTCGTACCCGAGCCGGTCGACCCGCTGCGCGGCCTCGCGCATCGCAGGGTAGCCGGACGCCTGGCTCCACAGGAGGATTCCGAGCCTGAGCGGCGGGGTCGTCATCGAGGGCCTCCAGTGGACGGGGCGTGGAACAGAATGGCGAAGGACGGAGAGGGCAGGGTAGCCACCGATTCTAGACCGTCCGGCGACCGGCGCCGACCCTGCGCCGGGACGCATCGCGACGGCGGCCTGGGGGCCGCCCGCTGCTCAGGTCGCCTCAGCGGCCGGACCCGTGCTCGGCATCGTCAGGACCTGGCGCGCTCACTGGCGCCGGCGAGCGACGCATCCCCTCCGGCACCCTCGAGCACAGCGCGACCGACCGAGTCGTCGCGGAGGCCGCGCCAGCGACGCCACTCGTCCTCGAGGATCGCCATCTGGATCTCGTCCCAGAAGCTCCCGTCGCGCCGGATCGCCTGGCGAAGCGTCCCTTCGTGGACGAACCCCGACTTCCGGTAGGACGCGACGGCGCGCTCATTGAACGCGAAGACGGTGAGGCTGATCCGGTGGAGGCCGAGGTGGTCGAAGGCATGCTCGAGCATGAGGTCGGTCGCCTCCGTCCCGTAGCCCCGACCCCACGCGTCGTGCTCGCCGAGCGTGATGTGGTAGAGCGCCGACCCGTTGTCACCGTCGAGCTGGCTGAACGCGCAGGTCCCCACGAGGCGATCCGTCGCGCGGACGTGGATCGCGAGCGCCAGCGTGTCCGGCCCGAGCACCCGGGCGGCGAAGAAGCGCTCGATCTCGTCGGGCCGCATGGGGCCGGCCTGGTACCGGGTGAGGCGGGCGATCTCCGGGTCCGCGTACCAGCGCTGGAACGCCTCGAGGTTCGCCGGGACGTGCCTGCGCAGGACGACCCGCTCCCCGACGATCCGTTCCGGGAGCCACGAGCGCGGGCGCATGCTGGCACGGTATACCATCGCCACTACGCGTCGCTCGAGCACGACCAACGCATGACGCGGCGGGTATGCTGACAGCATGAGCGGCAACGCACCCTGGCCGGCCGACACCGCGTCGCCCGAGCCCATGCACCTGACGCTCGTCACGGACACGTCGATCGTCCGTGGCCAGATGCTCACGCGGCAGCACCGGCTGAGCGACCTCCTCAACGACTTCGAGCACCCGTTCATCGTCCTCGAGCAGGTCGAGATGGTCGACGTCGTGGGGCCCGGCCGGACGGTCCGGGCCCCATACGCGCAGGTGAACCTCGATGCGGTGCTCTTCGCGGTGACCTCGGTCCCGGTCGCGCCGATCCCGGAGCTCACGACGCCCAAGGCCCCGCAGCGGGCGTTCATCACCGTGCCGCCGTACGTCATCATCGGCCGCATCCACCTCGGCGCCGGCGACGATCTCCACGAGGCGCTGGGGAAGCTCGTCGGGCGGTTCCTCCCCGTGACCGACGCCGTCTACTGGTCGGAGACGCTCGGCATCGACAGGTCGGACGCGCTCATGGTGGCCGTGAACCACGCGCGGGCGCAGATCCTCGTCCCGTTCCGGGAGATCGCCCCGGCCGACGAGATCCGCCGCCGGATCGGCGCCATCGGCGGGAACGACCCGCTCGATGGGTCCGACCCGCTGGACGGGTTCGTCTCGCGCCGCGAATCCGACTCGCTCGACGGGTTCGACTGGGGCCGGTAGGCCCTCACTCGACCGCTGGCGCGGCGCCGGTCAGCGCGCGACCGGCAGCTCCGGGCGCACGGCCCACTCCGCCCACCCGCCGTCGAGGACGGTCACGTCGTCATGGCCCATGACGCAGAGGACCCATGCGAGGCGCGTGGCGCCCACGCCTGCCTCGTCGTAGCACACGATCCGGTCCCCATCCCGCGCCGGGCGGAGCATGGCCCGGAGCTCATCGGCGGGCCGGAGCAGCTCGGTCCCCGGTACGACCGTCGCGCCGACCGGCATGTTGACCGCGCCGGGGACGTGGCCGAGACGCGGCGCCGTCCCCTGGGTCCCGCGGTACTCCTGCTCCGCCCGCGCGTCCACGATCGTCTGGCCCGGCGCCCCCAGGAGGTCGCGCAGCTCCGAGACGACGAGCCGTCGGCGCAGGGCGGCGCGTGGTGTGAACGAGCTCGGCTCGTGGAGCGAGGGTCGGCCCGAGATCGGCCGTCCCTCCGACTCCCACGTCCGCCAGCCGCCGTCGAGGATCCGGACCGATTCGAACCCGTACGCGACGAGCGACCACCAGGCCCTGCCCGTGTACAGCCCGCTCGTGTCGTCGTAGAGGACGACCGTCGAGCCGTCGCTCACGCCGGCGGCGCCGAAGGCCGCCGCGACCTGGTCCGGGCCGGCGAGCCTGGGGATGCCGGACTCCGGGTCGCGCTCGACCAGGGATGCGGTCCAGTCGATCCACGTCGCGCCGGGGATGTGGGACTCGGCGTGAAGGCGAGCCCCCGTCCCATCGGGGCGCCATCGCAGGTCGATGATGCGGACCTCGGGACGCTCGAGGTTCTCCTCGAGCCACTCGGTCGTGGCGACGAGCTCGGACCGGGGATAGGCCGACATGGCCGGTATCATACGGACTCGTGGTGAGCCCCTTCCTCCCCGACGACGTCAAGGTCCGCGCCCTGCGGGCCGAGCTCCCTGCCACCGCCGCCGGCATCTACTTCAACACCGGCACATGCGGTCCGATCCCTCGCGAGTCGGCGCGCGCGATGGCCGAGGTCGCCGAGTGGGAGCTCGCGGTCGGCCGCTCCCACCCGGCCGCGTACGAGGAGCTGCTCGTCCGGATGGGCGAGGCGCGCGCGGCCCTCGCGGCCGTGCTCACGACGGCCGTGGACCGAGTGGCGCTCACGGGGTCGACGACGGAAGGCATGAGTGCCGCGATCTGGGCGATCGACTGGCGGGCGGGCGACCGCGCCGTGACGACGAGCCACGAGCATCCCGGCCTGCTGGGATCGCTCGCGATGGTCCGCGACCGGCGGGGCGTGGAGCTCGACATCGTCGACATCGGGGACGGCGGTGACGACGACCGGACGCTCGCGGCGATGGAGACGGCACTCCGCTGGAAGCCGCGACTCCTCGCCTTCTCGCATGTCCTCTGGTCGACCGGCGCCGTCCTCCCCGCCAGCCGGCTCGTCGAGCTCGCCCACGCGCACGACGTCCCGGTCGCCATCGACGGGGCGCAGGCCGCCGGCGCGATCCCCGTCGAGGCCGACCTCATCGGCGCCGAGTTCTACGCGACCTCGGGCCAGAAGTGGCTCCTCGGTCCGGAGGGGACCGGGGCGCTCGCGGTCTCCGAGCGGGCCCTCTCGTGGGCCGAGCCCACGCTCGCCGGCTTCTTCAGCGCCGCCACGCCGTACGCGACCGGCCGCAAAGCGCTCTGGGCCGACGCGCGGCGGTTCGAGCCTGCAGGCTTCCACAAGCCGATCGTCACCGCCCTCGCGCGGAGCGTCGGGTGGCTCTCGATGCAGGT
>JBAWVU010000134.1:0-6848 GCA_037147135.1 Chloroflexota bacterium | reverse complement strand
GGCTGCGCAACTTGCGGGGCAGAAACCAGATGAATGGCGTGTCCTTCGCTCCGATGACTCGCTCAGCTCCCTGGGCTTGAGCGCCCGTCGCGCCACGTCATGGGGGGTGCGGTCGAGCCGGCGGCCGGAACGAAGGGGATCGGCGACAGGCACGGTCGCGAGCGCCTCGCGCGCAGCAACCGATGTCCCTCCGGGCACGACCGTCTGGTGCGCCATCGGCAGCGCGATGGCGCTTGACCGGAATCGGGCACTTGCAGATAATCGGGGTCACAAGGGCCATCGTGTATCCGATTATCCAGGCCGATCCGATGCGAAGCTTCATCGACCTCGACAAGACGTTCGGGTCCCAGCCCGTGCGCCTCGGAGCGCGTCTCGCGCGGATCGACGTCGGCCGCGGCCGCGAAGGCCTGTACCGGGACCAGCTCCCGCAACTCCTCGATGCGCTGGCCGATGCGACCCGCATCGAGTCCATCACGGCTTCCAGCGCGATCGAAGGTGTCGTCGTCGAGGCGGGCCGGATCCGGGGGCTCGTGGCAGAAGGGGCAGAACCACGGCGCTTCCGCAACCGGAACGAGCGTGAGTTCGCCGGGTATCGGGACGCGATGGACGAGATCTCACGGGCGACCGATCTCGAGGCACTTTCCGTGCCGTATGTGCTGCACCTCCACCGCCTCCTCCTCGGTCACACCGATGGCGGCGGCGGGCGGATCAAGAGCGAGCAGAACCTCATCGTGTCGTATGAGAAGGGCCATCGCGAGGTGCTCTTCACCCCGCCGTCCCCCAGGGAGACGGAGTTCCTGCTCCTCGACCTGTTCGACCGGTATCGCCAGGCCGTCGCCGACGAGGCGGCCCACCCGATCCTGCTGATCGGCGCCCTCGTTCTCGACTTCCTGGCCATCCATCCGGTCGCTGACGGGAACGGGCGACTCGCGCGCCTGATCACGACCCACACGCTGCTCCAGCAGGGCTACTCGGTGTCGCGCTACGTGAGCATCGAGCAGCGGATGCTCGAGACCAGGGACGCGTACTACGACGCCGTCTACGCTTCACAGCGCCGCTGGCGTGAAGGCGAGCACGACGTCTGGCCGTGGATCGGCTACCTCGTCGACGTCCTCGTCGACGCATACGAGGACTTCGAGTCGCGCGTCGTCGCGCGGCGGAACCTCGCGGCCGGATCGAAGCAGGACCAGGTCAAACGCTACATCCTCGACCACGCCCCGTCGGTGTTCCGCTTCCGCGATGTCCGCGCGGCGCTCCCGGGGATCGGCGATCCGACGATCAAGCGCGTTCTGGCGGACCTACGGCGTGACGGCGCGATCGAGCTGGTCGATGACCACGCGAGCGGCCGCCTGGCCGCCTGGCGACGGCGAGTCCACGACACTGGGGAGTAGCCGTCCGCACGCCTCGACTTCGATCGCCCGAACCGGGAGATGCCGCAGGGCGGACCTCATCGGGCGGTTCGGCGCGGAGTCCCGTGAAGGGACAGGCGAGGCGGGCGTGCGCGTGTCACTCGGGTTCCGCCCCGCAGGTTGCACAGCGGTTGAGGCGGTAGAAGTGGTGTAACGCGGGACCGCGGTGCCGAGGCAATGAGACGTCGGCCACCGCGGAGCCCCAGACTCGTCGGTCAACGACCAAGCCGATCGACGAAGGAGCACCACGATGGCCGAGGGGCACAGCATGACGGCTGCCGAGCGCGCCGCCAAGACTCTCCTGACCGAGCATGCCGACATCCTGCGGGACGCCGTGGCGACGGTCGTCGCCCAGCTCATGGAGGCCGAGATCAGCGCCGAGATCGGCGCTGCCCACAGCGAGGTCTCGGCGGACCGCCTCACCCATCGCAACGGGTACCGCCCGCGGCCGTGGGAGACCCGGGTCGGCGAGCTCGAGCTGCTCATCCCGCGCAAGCGGAGCGGCGAGGCGTACTTCCCCTCGTTCCTCGAGCCGCGCCGGCGCAGCGAGCAGGCGATCGTGGCGGTCGTGATGGAGGCATACGTCAACGGCGTGAGCATGCGCAAGGTCGACCGCCTGGTCGAGCAGCTCGGCATCGGCGGCATGACCCGCGACCGGGTGTCCGCGATGTGCCGCTCGCTCGACGAGGGGGTCGAGGCGTTCCGCACCCGGCCGCTCGACGGCGACTACCCGTACCTGTGGCTCGACGCCAAGGTGGTCAAGGTCCGCTCCAGGGGCCACGTCTACCCCAAGGCGCTGGTGATCGCCTACGGGGTCCACGAGTCGGGGCGCCGCGAGGTGATCGGGCTCGACATCGGTGAGACCGAGTCGGAGGCGTTCTGGGTGGCCTTCCTGCGCTCGCTCCGGGAGCGGGGCCTCACCGGCGTCCGCCTGGCCATCAGCGACCAGCACACGGGCCTCAAGAATGCGATCGCCCGGATCCTCGGCGCTCCCTGGCAGCGCTGCACGGTCCACTTCGTGCGCGACATGCTGCGCCACTGCCGGCCGTCCCAGCGGGGCATGGTGTCGGCGGCCCTGCGCGAGATCTTCAACGCCGACGACCTGGCCGCGGCCCGGGATCGTGCGGGAGCGGTCATCGAGCGCCTGGCGGGTCCCGTGCCCAAGGTGACCGAGCTGCTCATGGGCGCCGAGGAGGACCTCCTCGCCTTCTACCGCTTCCCGACCACCCACTGGCCGAAGCTGCGCTCGACCAACCCGCTCGAGCGGGTCAACCGCGAGATCGGGAGGCGTGCCGATGTTGTCGGCATCTTCCCCAACGACGCCGCCGCGATCCGGCTCGCAGGCGCCCTGCTGGCCGAGCAGAACGACGAGTGGCTCGTCGGCCGCCGCTACCTGTCCGACGAGTCGCTGGCGCTCGTCCTCGACGAGACCGGCACCGCTCAACGCGAGGAGGTGAAGCAGCTCCCTGCCGCCTGACCAACCGATGAGGCGTCACACCACTTCGGCCGACTTGACCAACCGCGAGTCGTCCGGGGCGGAGAACGGGGTACGAAGGGACCATGCGCAGCCCGGTACCCCCGCTGTCGCCCCGACGCACCACTTAGTACGCCGGTCGGGGGGCTTCGAGGCCCATGAGCGCGTACCGGGCCTGTTTTGTCATGTCCGCTGTCAGGCCCTACGCATAGCGTACTAGATGCCGCTGGTACTTCCGGCCCAGCGGACGGCCAGGACGAACGACGCATTCATCCACCGCGGCATCCCACCGGAGCGACGCCGCGGTCCGCACTCATCATCCCGTTCGCCCGCAGAACCGAGCGCGCACCCTCGAGGTGCGATCCCATCACCGGAGCCACTTCCACCCGAGGGGAACAGGCAGATGATCACCAATCTCGCGCGACGCGGACGCGGATGGCGCAGGGCGATGGCCCTTGCGGCCACCGGCGTCCTTGTCGGATCCATCCTGCTCGTCGGCGGGTCCGTGCTGACGGCATCGGCCGCAAGTCCGATCACGACGAGCGACCTGAACCCGACCGCCTCCAACCCCACCAGCGGTGGTTGGCTGACCCCGGGTAACGTCTGGAATGCGGACCTCAACGACTACGCGACGACGACCGCAGACAACCGGGACCAGGGCTACTCCGGCTACGCTCTCCCCGCCGTCCCGGCGGGGAGCATCGTCACCGGGATCCGCGTCACGGCGGTCGCGAAGGTCACGGACAAGGACTGCGACCTCGGCATGAGCGTCTCCTGGGACGGTGGAACGCACTTCACGACTCGCCAGGATGCAGGTTTCACATCGGCCAACACTGACACGTCGATCGCGATCGGCGGCGTCCCGGGCTCGAGTGGCTACGACACGAACACGTTCGGCCGCGTCTGGTCGCCGAGTGAGCTGACCGCCTCCAACTTCCGAGTCCTTGTCCGCTCCGTCGACACGGGCAGCAGCTGCTCAAGCGGCACGACCTGGTCGCTCAAGTCGATCAAGGTCGACGTGACCTATCGCCCCGGCACGGCCGGTACCGGCAACACGCGGATCACCCCCGGCGCCGTCTGCGGACAGGCCGACTTCAACTTCGTCGTCGACACGTCCGGCTCGATCGGCGACGCGAACCTGACGACGATCAAGGCCCAGCTCAAGGGGTTCGCCGACACCTACCAGGCCGGCGGCGACGGCATCTACTCGCTGAGTCAGTTCGCGGCCAGCTCCTCGACCCGGACCTCCGGGTACGTGAGCGCCGCCAGCTTCAAGACCGCAGTCGACGGCCTGCCGGGCTCCAACGGGGGCACGTGGACGCAGGCCGGAATCCAGACCAGTGCCGCCAACAACGCTGGCGACCGCGCCGGCGTCCCGAACATCATGTTCGTCGTCACCGACGGCTCACCGAACAAGGACTCCGCGGCGGACCCCACGTACGACGATCCCAAGACGTGGCAGGATGGCGCGGACGCGGCGATCCTCGCCGCGAACGCCGCGCGCGGCTCGTACTACATCTACGCGGTGTTCGTCGGGACCGGCGACACGAACCTGCCGTTCCCCTCGCCCTACGACGGCGAGTACGCCGCCTACGTCATGACCCACATCGGCGGCGGTTCCTGGAGCGGCCTCACCGACTTCGGCAACATCGCCGCGACCCTGCTCGATCAGCTCGGGTGCCGCCAGGTCACCGTGACCAAGGTCACCGACGCGCACCCGGCGAGCTCGACATTCACCGGCTCCCTGAGCAACGCCACCGGCAACAACGTGCCGGCCGCGTGGAGCGCCACGGCACCCGCGTCCGCCTCGACGACCCGCGTGAGCACCGTCGTCAACGTCGGCAAGAGCCGCGCGCACATCGTGACCGAGGGCACGCTCCCGTCCGGGTGGGTCCTCAAGGGGTTCGCTGGGCCGATCGCCGCCACGGCCTCCTGCTCGACCAACCCCGCCGACTACAGCAGCGACCACGTGGACATCCCGTCCGGGACCACCGCGCAGCAAGTCTGCGTCTTCAACGCCTGGACGGACATCACGGTCGTCAAGACGAACAACCAGGCCAGCCCCATCGCCAAGGGGACCGACGTCACGTACACCGTGACGCTCACCGTCGCGGACGGCCCCTCGGGCGCCGTCACGGTCACGGACGTCCTCCCGGTCGGCCTCGCCGACCCGACCGCCATCACGGACGGCGGCACGTGGAACTCCGGCACCCGGACGATCACGTGGAGCCTCAACAGCCTGCCCAACGGCAACAAGGTGCTCACGTACCACGCTGTCGTCGCCGACCAGGCGGCCCCCGGCAACCTCGTGAACACCGCGACGATCGTCGGTTGCCAGGGCACCGGCTGCTCGAGCACCTCGACGGTCACCGTGAAGACGCCCACCGTCTCGATCGACAAGACGAACGACAAGTCGACCGGCACGGTCGTCGCCGGGGACACGATCCACTACACGCTGACGCTCGCCGTCTCCTACGGCCCGGCGCTCAACGTGGCCGTGACCGACCTGGTGCCGGGCGGCATCACGCCGGGCACGATCTCCGACGGCGGCGCCTTCAACTCGATCACGCGGGTCATCACCTGGCCGACGCTCGCATCGGTCACGAACGGCAAGCAGCTCACGTACGCCGCGACGGTCGACGCGACCGCGACGGCCGGCGAGAAGGTGAACACCGCGACGATCACCGGCTGCGTGTCGCCCATCGGCGCTGCGCCGGTCACGTGCACCGACACCTCGACGGTCACGGTCCGCGTGCCGAGCATCTCTATCGACAAGACGAACGACAAGACGGCCCCGATCTCCAGGGGCACCGCGGTCGGCTACTCGCTCGCCCTCACCGTGACGAACGGCCCGACGGGCGCCGTGACCGTCACGGACCTCCTCCCGCTCGGCCTGAACGCCCCGACGGCCATCAGCGACGGCGGGACATACGACTCCGCCAACCAGACGATCACCTGGGCCGTCGCGTCGGTGCCCACCGGCACGAAGACGCTCACGTACACGGCCCTCGTCGCGGACGATGCGACGCCGGGCGACAAGGTGAACACGGCGACGATCACGACCGGTCCGTGCGGGCAGGCGTGCAGCGACACCTCGACGATCACCGTCCTCGCGCCGACGGTCTCCATCGACAAGACCAACGACAAGACGGCCCCGGTCCTTCGCGGTGAGTCCGTCGCCTACACCCTCACGCTCACTGTGGCGGACGGCCCGGCGACCAACGTGACGGTCACCGACGTCCTCCCGGCCGGGCTCGATACCCCGACGGCCATCTCCGACAGCGGGTCGTATGACGCCGGCTCCCGGACCATCACGTGGACCCTCGCGTCCGTGCCCACCGGCACGAAGACGCTCACGTACTCCGCGGCTGTCTCAGCCGACGCATCGGCCGGCGACCTCGTGAACACGGCGTCGATCGCCGGGTGCGTGGCCGGCGTCACCGCGGCGTCGATCGAGAGCGCGGCGCCCGTCCTTGGCGCCGGGCCGGTCTGCTCGGACACCTCGACCGTCACGGTCCGCGTCCCGAGCATCTCCATCGACAAGTCCAACGACACGACGGCCCCGGTCTCCAAGGGCACGACAGTCCACTACACACTGACCCTCACCGTCACGGACGGCCCGCTTGCCGCCGCGACGGTCCAGGACGTGCTCCCGGCCGGGCTCGACACGCCGTCGAACATCCTTCCCGCGGGCGGCGCGTACAACGGCCTCACGCGGACGATCACGTGGGACCTCGTGGACGTGCCCACGGGCGACACGACGCTCGGGTACGACGCGGTCGTCTCGGACGACGCCCCGTCGGGCACCCTCATGAACACCGCTCAGATCACGGACGGCCCGTGCGCGCAGGTATGCAGCAGCTCGTCGACGGTCACGGTGATCGGGCCGACCATCTCCATCGACAAGACGAACGACAAGACGGCCCCGGTCCTTCGCGGTGAGTCCGTCGCCTACACCCTCACGC
>JBAWVU010000133.1:0-6892 GCA_037147135.1 Chloroflexota bacterium | reverse complement strand
TCGCTGTACACGGTGGCGAACGCCGAGGTCCTCTACAACCTCATCTGGCTGGACACGCGGGACGGACCCCTGGTCGTCGAGATCCCGCCGAACGCCCTGGGATTCATCAACGACTTCTGGAGCCGCTGGGTCACGGACGTGGGCCGTCCCGGTCCGGACAGGGGCGCGGGCGGCCGGTACCTGTTGCTTCCGCCGGGCTTCGCCGATGCTGTCCCCGACGGCTACGTGGTCCTGCGACCGCGGACCTACGGCAACAAGCTTCTCTTCCGGACCTTCCCCGTGGATGGCGACCAGCGCCCGGGTGTCGAGGACTCCAGGCAGCACTTCCGGGTCCATCCGCTCGGCACGACCGGGGAGCCCCCGGCGCCGACCTTCGTGAACGTGTCCGGCCGCTTCTTCAGCAACGTCCCCAACACCGACGTCACCCTGTTCGACGACGTGTCGACCGTCGTCCACGAGGAGCCGCTCGAGGCGGTGGACCCGGAGACGCGCGGGCTGCTCGCCTCGATCGGGATCCGACGGGACGCCCCGTTCGCCCCGGATGCGCGGATGCAGGCGATCCTCGTCGAGGCCGCTGCGGTCGGCAACGCCACCGGGCGCGCCCTCGTCTTCGCGACGCGCGATCCCGCCGGCTACTACTACCCCGACGGCGCATGGAAGAACGCGTTCATCGGCGGTGACCCCGGCTTCTCGCCCGACGGCGTACTGGACCTCGATGCGCGCACCCTGCTCTGCTACGCCACGCAGGGAGTCAGCCCGGCGATGTCTCTCAAGATGGTCGGCGTGGGCTCCCAGTACGCCTACATCGACCACGACGCGGACGGGCGCTACCTCGACGGCGGCAGGAGCTATCGCCTCCATCTGCCGCCCGACGTGCCGGTGAAGGAGTTCTGGGCGATCACCGTGTACGACCCACAGACGCGGTCGATGCTGCAGACGGCCCAGGTGCTGCCCGAGGTCAGCAGCCAGATGCCCCGCACGGTCATCAACCCGGACACCTCGGCGGACGTCTGGTTCGGACCGGTGGCGCCGGTCGGGCACGAGGCCAACTGGATCCAGACGGTGCCGGGCAAGGGGTGGTTCGCCACGATGCGCCTGTACGCCCCCCTGGAGCCGTGGTTCGACAAGACCTGGCGGCCCGGCGAGATCGAGCGGATCGACTGAGGAGCATCGGCGATGACTGACGAGACGCAGCGCAAGACGGAAGTCGGCGGGACGGTCGCCGTCACGTGGGAGAACTACCCGCGAGCCAACTGTCATGCTTCATTCAAGGCGAACGTGGACAAGGTCGGGATCGGCAGGTTCTTCCACGTCCGGGGTCTCGCGCCCATCGAGGGCGCTCAGCTGGGCATCGGGGAGAACCGGGACACGCTCTACTCGCTCGGCGTCTTCGATCTGACGGAGCCCGTGACCATCACGAAGCCCGAGACCAGCGGCCGGTACCAGTCGATGCTCGTCCAGAACGAGGACCAGTACCTGAAGCTGAGCACCACGCGGCCCGGCAGGTACACGATCACGCGAGAGCACGCAGGCACGCGCTACGTCGGCGTGAACTTCCGGACGTTCGTGGACCCGAACGCCCCGGCCGATGTGAAGAAGGTCCAGGAGCTCCAGGACCGGATCGTCGTGGAGCAGGCGTCGGCCGGCTCGTTCGAGATCCCCGACTGGGACCCCGACTCGTATCGACGGATCGACGCGGCATTCAGGACGCTCTACTACACGATGGACGACTGGTCGCACGCGTTCGGTGACGTCGACCAGGTGGACCCGGTGAAGTTCTACGTGGCGAGCTGCTCAGGGTGGACCGGGGTCCCCGAGCCGAACGAGGCGCTGATCCTCCAGGGCGCCCCTTCCCGGAATGACGGTGTGACGCCCCACACGCTCACCGTGCGAGATGTCCCGGTGGACGGGTTCTGGTCGGTCACCGTGTACGACCGTGACCTGGCCATCGTCAAGAACGACCACGACGCCTACATCGTCAACAGCGTCACCGCGAAGCCGAACGACGACGGCAGCGTCACGATCCACTTCGGCGGCGACCCGGACCAGCCGAACTTCATCTGCACGCCCCCGGGATGGCGCTACCTCGTCCGGCTCTACGGGACACGCGAGGCGATCGCCGACGGGAGCTACCAGTTCCCGAGGCCGCAGCCCGTGGCGTGACCCAGCGAGGACCACGACGGGTCCTGATCGCGGGCGGCTCGCGATCCACGCGGATCCAGAGTCCGTGACCGCCCGCTCGACGGCATCTCCTCGCTCGTGGCCCCCGCGGCGTCGTCCGTGCCTCGCGCGGCACGCGCATCCGCCGAGGACGAGGACGCCGGGCGACGACCGCGGTCCGCAGGCGACACCGACCGACAGGAGGGCTCCATGACAGCGGCACCGGGCTACAACACCGAGATCCCCGACTCCATCCGGACCCCTGATCGCGTGGAGACCCGCATCGGCGGGCTCGAGTTCCGGGATGGGCTCCCGACGCGGGAGACGTCGCAGCTCGTCTACGACCACCTCGACTTCCTGCGCGGGGTCCAGACGTTCCTGACCTTCCTGCCCGCCGCCTCCCTCGAGGCGATGCGCCGGGGCATGGAGTCGCTCGGGGCGACGGCCGCCAACCGGCTCGTGATCACGGACCGGCTGCTCGACTCGAACCCGCTGTTCCTGACGGGCAACACCGACACGGTCTACGTCTCCGGCTTCCTCGATCTCGAGCGCGACGGGCCCACGGTGGTGGAGGTCCCGCCGGGATCCGGGCCCGGGACCGTCAACGACGCCTTCTTCCGGTTCGTCATCGACATGGGCGGTCCCGGTCCAGACCGCGGCCAGGGCGGCAGGTACCTCATCGTGCCGGACGATTACGCCGGCGAGGTCCCCGACGGCTACTTCGTCGCCCGCTCGCCCTCCCGCACGAACTGGTTGATCCTGCGCGGCTTCCTCCGCGACGGCCGGCCCGACGCCGCCCTCGCCAGCTTCACCGGCGGCGTCCGGGTGTACCCGCTGTCCTCGGCCGGGGACCCACCCGCGATGGAGTTCATCAGCGCGTCCGGTCGGACGTTCAACACGATCCACGCGAACACGTCCGCGTTCTTCGAGGAGGTCGCGGACGTCATCGCGCGGGAGCCCGTCGGCTTCATCGACCCCGAGCTCCGGGGCCTCGCCGCGAGCATCGGCATCCTCAAGGACAGCCCGTTCGCCCCCGACGAGCGGATGGCCGGGATCCTCGCCGACGCGGCGGCCGTCGGCAGCGCGACTGCGCGCGCCATCCTGTTCGACACCCGCGACGAAGCCGCGTTCATCTATCCCGGCCGCGCCTGGAAGACGGCGTTCGTCGGCGGCGACTACCAGTGGCTGATCGACGGGGGGCGCAACGGACGCAACCTCGACGCGCGGTCGCTGTTCTTCTACGCCGCCACCGTCAACACCCCGGCCATGGCGTTGAGGCTGGTCGGCCTCGGCTCGCAGTACGCGTACGCGGAGCGGGACCGGGAAGGCCAGTACCTCGACGGCTCCTCGACCTACCGCCTCACGCTCCCGGCCGGCGTGCCCGCAAAGGACTTCTGGTCCGTCGTCGTGTACGACCCTCAGACCCGCTCGGAGCTCCAGACCTCGCAGCCCTTCCCGAGCAGGAACAGCCAGCGCGACCCGCTTCAGGTGAACACTGACGGCTCGGTGGACCTGTGGTTCGGCCCGGCCGCGCCGTCCGGGCACGAGGCGAACTGGATCGCGACCGTTCCCGGCAAGGGCTGGTTCTCCATCCTGCGGCTCTACGGCCCGCTGGAGGCGTGGTTCGACCAGACGTGGCGGCCCGGGGACTTCGAGCGCATCGACGGGATCTCCGGGCAGTCGCCGCGCTAGTCGCCAGGGCCCGAAGCACCAGCGTCTCCGGCGTGTGGCGTCCGGCCAGATGGCCCGCCGCACCTTGGGCCGAACGCCTCTCGACGCCTGGGCCTCTCCGCTGGCACGGTGACGCGAGCGGCGTGCCCCGGCATCGCGCGTCCGTGCACGGGTGCGCGCCGACCGGTCTGTGAGGGTGATCGGCGTGGTCACGAAGCCCCTGGCGGTCCCGGACATCCCTGCGTCCATCGCGACGCCCGACCGGGTCGACACCCGGATCGGCACGCTCGACTTCACGCACGGGATGCCGAGCCCCCCGACGCTCGAGAAGGTCTACGACCACCTCGACTTCATGCACGCCTTCGCGGCGTTCGTGGGCTCGATGCAGTGGGTGAACATGCACGCGATGCACCAGGCCTTCCGGGCCGCCGGCGTCGCGGATGGCGAGCTCCTCGTCTTCACGCTGATGGACGCGAAGACGATGTTCCTCACGGCGAACGCCGACACGCCCTACGCCATCGGGTTCGTCGACCTCAGCGCGGGACCGATGGTGGTGGAGGCGCCGCCGCGACTGATGGGCGGCGTCAACGACTACCAGGGCGGCTGGGTGATCGACATCGGGGGGTCGGGCCCGGATCGCGGCCTGGGCGGCAGGTACCTGCTGGTGCCACCCGGCTATGAGGGCCAGATGCCGGAGGGCGGCTTCCATGTCGCACGTTGCCGGACGTCGCGGGTCCTCGCCTTCGGCCGGGTGTTCACGGGAGGTGACGACCCGGCGTCGGCGGCCCGCCCGCTGCGCGACGGCTTCAAGTTCTACCCCTACGTGCCCGGCGGCGTGGGCACGTCGTACGCCTCGTTCCTGCGCGGCGACGCCCCCATCGCGCCCATGGCGCCGCCGCCGGAGACCGTGGTCCACGACGGCACCGGCAAGGTGATGGACTGCATCCCGCCGACCGACGTCAGCTACTTCGCGTCTCTCCACGAGATCGTCCAGCAGCAGCCCGTCGGCGCCTTCGATCCCGAACTGATGGGCCACATCGCCGCGATCGGCATCGTCAAGGGCAGGCCCTTCGCGCCGGACGACCGGATGAAGCGGATCCTCGGCGAGGCGGCCGCCGTGGCCAACGCGACCGCGCGCAGCCTGTGCATGCGTCCTCGCGACCCGGACTGGTACTACTACCCGGACTCCGCCTGGATGCCGCTCCTCATCACCACGACCGGCTACGACTTCGAGAACCCGCCGCCGGTGGTCGAGGGCCCCGTGCGGGACGGCGTGCGCACGCCCGAGGCGGTCGTGACGTCCCCATCGCGGGGGTACCGCATGCTCGACGCACGCACCGCCCTGTACTACGGCTATGTCGGGATCAGTCCCGCATCGGCCATGCTCGTGAGCGGTATCGGCGCCCAGTACCTCGTCGCCATGGTGGACGCCGACGGGCAGTACCTCGACGGCGCCGGGACGTACAGGCTCACGCTGCCCGCGGGGATCCCGGCGCGGAACTTCTGGTCCCTCACGGTGTACGACAGCCAGACCCGCTCCATGCTCGACACGCCCCAGCGCTACCCGCGCGCCGGCAGTCAGGCCTACCCGTCGCCCGCCGCCGAAGCCGGCGCCGACGGCTCTACCACGGTGTACTTCGCGCCCGATCAGCCGGCGGGCGTGGCGCGCGGCAACTGGATCCAGACCGTGCCCGGCAGGGGGTGGTTCGTGATGCTGCGCCTCTACAGCCCGCTGGAGCCGTACTTCGAAAGGACGTGGCGGCCGGGCGAGATCGAGCCGGTCGACTGAGGTGCCGGAGCGCCAGGCGGCGGGTGCCGCCGGGCGCTCCGATCGTCGCATGGGGGGTGGGGAGGACCGCGATGATGGCGAAGCCCGCGATGGCCACGGAGATCCCGGCGTCGATCGTGACACCGGACACCGTCGAGACGCGCCTGGGGACTCTGCGCTTCTTCGACGGCTTCCCGGACGAGGAGACTGTCCGGACGGTCTACGACAACCTCGACTTCCAGCGTGCCGTCCAGGCCTATCTTGCCGGGCTGCCGGCGGCCGACACCTGGGGGCTGCGTGACGGCTACCGGTCCTTCGGGCCCGACAACCGGACGCTGCTCATCACCGAGTCGCTGATGGACTCGCGCACGCTGTACTTGGTGGCGAACACCGAGACGCTCTACAGCATGGCGTGGCTAGACACGCACGACGGCCCAATGGTCATCGAGATGCCACCGGACGTGCTCGGCTGCCTGAACGACTTCTGGAGCCGCTGGGTGACCGACGTGGGCCGGGCCGGCCCGGACCGGGGCGCGGGCGGGAAGTACCTGCTCCTCCCGCCGGGCCACAGCGGCGAGGTGCCGGACGGGTACTTCGTGCTGCGCTCGCGGACGTACGGCAACTGCATCTTCTTCCGCGGGTTCATGCACGACGGCGATCTCCGGCCCGCGATCGAGAGCACGAAGCAGCATTACCAGGTGTATCCGCTGTCCGGTGCACCGGACGCCATGACCTTCGTGGACATCTCCGGTCGGTACATGAACACGATCCCGCCCGGCGACGCCTCGCTCTTCGACGCCGTCGCGGCCGTCGTGCACGAGGAGCCGCTCGACGCCGTGGACCCGGAGACCCGCGGCCTCCTCGCTTCCATCGGCATCCGCAAAGACGCGCCGTTCGCGCCGGACGCGCGGATGCAGGCCGTCCTCGCCGAGGCGGCCGCCGTGGGGAACGCCACCGCTCGGGCCATCCTCTTCAGCACGCGGGACCGCAGGTTCTTCTACTACCCGGATCGCGGATGGAAGATGGGCTACCGCGGGGACGACGTCGACTTCTCGCCCGATGGTGTGTTGGATCTCGATGCACGGACGCTCTACTTCTGGTTGACCGACCAGATCAGCCCGGCGATGTGGGTGGAGATGGTCGGCATCGGCTCGCAGTACGCCATCGCAGACCACGACGGCGAGGGCCGGTACCTCGACGGCGGCCGGGTCTACCGCTTGCACCTGCCGCCGGGCATCCCGGCGAAGGACTTCTGGTCGGTGCTCGTCTACGACCCGCAGACGCGCTCGATGC
>JBAWVU010000132.1:0-6919 GCA_037147135.1 Chloroflexota bacterium | reverse complement strand
TGACCGGCCTGATCAAGGCGAACTTCCCGAGCCGGATCGCGTTCGCGATGGCGTCACAGATCGACAGCCGGACGATCCTCGATTCCCCGGGTGCCGAGGACCTCATCGGCCGCGGCGACATGCTCTTCCAGCCCTCGGACCTCCCGCGCCCCATCCGCCTCCAGGGCGTCTTCGTCAGCGATCGCGAGATCCGCGGCGTCACCGCCCACTGGCGCGCGGAGGCTGAGCCCCACTACGACCTCGCCATCGTCGAAAGTGACGACGAATCGACCAGTCAGGCGGACGACCTCACCGACGAAGACGCCGACCGCCTGCTCCCCGACGCGGTCGCGGTCATCCAGGAGTACGACCGCGCGTCGGCGTCCCTGCTCCAGCGCCGCCTCAAGATCGGCTACGCCCGCGCCGCCCGGATCATCGACCAGCTCGAGGCCCGCGGCTACGTCGGCACGTTCGACGGCTCCAACGCTCGCCCGGTGCTCCGGCGCGACGAGCCGCGCGCCTCCGCCCGCGTCGCCCCGGACCTCGACGAGGACGATCGGTGACCGCGCGGGACGACCAGGCTCGTCCGTCCGGCTCGGGCCCGCTGCCGAAGCCATCGTTCTCCCGTCCTCGTCTCCGACCGAGCCTGCCCGGTGAGGCCGGGCGGCTCATGGGCCGCGCCCGGGGTGAGCGGCCGGCGACCTCGCCCGCGCCCATCCCCGAGCCGCCGCTCGGCGAGCGCCTCGCGGCGGCGCGCGAGCACAAGGGCGTCGACCTCTATCGCGCCGAGCGCGACACGAAGATCCGCGTGAAGTACCTCGCCGCCCTGGAGCGCGGCGACTTCCGGGACCTGCCGGGGTCGGTCTACACGAAGGGCTTCCTTCGCAACTATTCCCTCTACCTGGGTCTCGACCCGGAAGACGTCCTCCGGCAGTGGCGACGCGAGCGGGGCGACTCCCTGACCGAGCCGATCGTCGTCGTCCCGCGGAGTCTGGAGGCGCCCCGGCCCCCGCTCACCATCGGCCGTGGGACGATCCTCGCGGTCCTCCTCGCGGTCGGCGTCGTCGTGTTCGTCGGCTACCTCGCCGCCCAGCTGCTCCGGTTCTCGCAGCCGCCGTCCGTCGCGGTGACGCAGCCGCTCACCGCCGTGACCGAGGTGGACGCGAGCGCGACGACGTACACGCTCCGCGGCACCGCGAACGCGGGGTCGACGGTGGCGATCGATACCTCCGGCCGAGAGACGATCCGCGTCTCGGCGGGCTCCGACGGCCGCTGGTCGGCGGACGTGGAGCTGCGCCGAGGACGGAACCAGTTCGACGTCACCGCGATCGACCCGGACACAGGCAAGACGACGCCGACGCCGGCCCGCGTTTACATCACCGTGCCGTTCGCGGGTGACACGGCACCGACGCTCACGCTCGAGTCGCCGGCCGACGGCGCGACGTTCAAGAACGGGGCGGTCCCGGTCCAGGGGAAGGCCGTCAACGCGGTGTCCGTGACCGTGAGCGCGGCGTACCTGGGCCCCGCGGCGGGCGCGCCGGCGGGCGGTGGGGACGCGACCGTCCCGCCCGCCCCCAAGCCGGCCACCGTCGACGTCGCCGGCGACGGTGCCTTCAGTGTCCCGATCGAGCTCGGCAGCGGCCGCTGGACGCTCACGATCACTGCCCGCAGCGCGCAGGACCAGACGACGACGCTGGACCGGAAGGTCACCGTGTCGTACGCCGGCGTGAACGTCGTCGTGGAGATCAAGGGCACGAAGGCGACCCTGAAGGTCTGGGTGGACGGGAAGATCGACGCCCAGACCGGTGCCAGCGGCAAGTCCTTCGCCGACGGGAAGACGCTCACGTTCACCGGGAAGCAGTCCGTCGAGATCCGGACCAGCAACGCGAGCGTGACGGACGTCACGGTGAACGGCACGGACCTCGGTCCGCTCGACTCGTCTCCAGACCCGGGCACGTGGCTCATCAAGCCCCCCGACCCGCCCATCGCCACCGACCGGACGTGATCGCCGATCCCTCGCTCCCCGCCGACGTGGAGCTCGCGGCCCTCGCGGCGGCCGTCGTCGAGGCATGCGTCGCGCGGGGGCTCACCATCGCGACCGCGGAGTCCTGCACGGGTGGCCTCGTCGGCCACCTCCTCACCGACGTGCCCGGCGCGAGCATGTGCTACCTCGGCGGGGTGATCTCATACGCCAACGCCCTGAAGGAGGGGCTCCTCGGCGTGGACGGTCACCTCCTCGTGGTCCACGGTGCGGTGAGCAGCGAGGTCGCCGCGGCCATGGCCGAGGGCGCGCGACGGCGCATCGGCACGGACATCTCCGTCGCCGTCACGGGGATCGCCGGCCCGGACGGGGGGACTGCCGCCAAGCCGGTCGGGCTCACGTACATCGCGTGCGCCGGGGTGGCGGGGACGGTCGTCCATGAGCGGAGGTGGACGGGCGACCGACGGGCGAACAAGCGGGCGAGCGCGGGCGATGCGCTCGCGATGGCCCTCGCGGCCGCCGACGCGACCGGGAGGCGTGCGGCATACTGACGGAGCGCTCGAGGGTTCGGAGCGTGCGGAGCGCTCGGAACATCCGGAGCGCGAGGCGATGGGGGTGGCGTCGCTCCGGGCCCCACGCGGCGCGGTCCCCGGAACAGGCACGAGGGAGGACGCATGGCGGGCGAATCGTCGTTCGACGTCGTCAGCGACTTCGACGCACAGGAGCTGCGGAACGCGCTCGACCAGGTGCGCCGCGAGGTGGCGCAGCGCTTCGACTTCAAGGGCGTGAAGGTCGACCTCGAGCAGGGGAAGGACGAGGTCGTCCTCGTCACGGACGACGAGTTCCGCGCCCAGGCGGTCCGCGACCTCGTCGAGACCAAGGCGGTCCGGCGGGGGCTCTCGCTGAAGATCTTCGACTGGGGGGCGGTCGACCCCGCGGGCGGCAACCGCGTCCGCCAGCACATCGGGCTCCGTCGCGGGCTCCCCGACGACCTCGCGAGGAAGCTCACGAAGCTCCTCCGGGACGAATTCCCCAGGGTGAAGGGCCAGATCCAGGGCGACGCCATCCGGGTGTCGGCCAAGAGCAAGGACGACCTCCAGCGCGTCATCGTGCGGTTCCGCGAGCTCGACATCGAGGTCGCGCTCCAGTTCATCAACTACCGCTGAGACACCACAGACAGGCGGATGCCATCCCATGACCACCGAGCTCCCGGCCGCGCTCGCGCCCGGCCGCACCATCGCAGCGCTCCTCGCCGACGGCCTCGTCTCCGCCGGCGTCGAGATCGCGTTCACCGTCCCCGGCGAGGGCTTCCTCCAGCTCCTCGACGCGCTTCCTCCACGCGGCATCCGCGTCGTCGCCGCCCGCCACGAGGGCGGCGCCGGCTTCATGGCGGAGGCGTGGGGACAGCTCACCGGGAGGCCTGCCGCCGCCCTCGTCACCAGGGCCGTCGGAGCCTCGAACCTCGCGATCGCCATCCACACGGCGCGCCAGGACTCCACGCCGCTCATCGTGATCGTCGGCCAGGTCCGGCGCGACCTCCTCGGCCGCGAGGCGTTCCAGGAGGTCGATCTCGTCGGCTCGATCGGGAAGCTCGCGAAGTGGGCCGTCGAGCTGCGCGACCCGGCCATCGCACCCGGGGCGATCGAGGAAGCGCTCCATCGGGCCGTGGACGGCAGGCCGGGCCCGGTGCTCCTGTCCGTCCCCGAGGACGTGTTCGCGGAGATGACGCCCGACCTCCGATTCATCCACGCCACCCGCCCGCCGGAACGGCGCGACCCGGAACCCGCCATCCCGCGGGTGGCGGAGATCCTCCGGCTCGTGGCGGCGGCCGACCGGCCGCTGATCCTCGCGGGTGGCGGCGTGCTGCGCTCCCGGGGGACGCGGGACCTCGTGCGGCTCGCCGAGGTGCTCGAGATCCCGGTCATCGCGGGATGGCGTCGCGGCGACGTCTTCCCCAACGACCATCGGCTTTACCTCGGGATGGCCGGATATGGTTCGCCGCCGGCGGTGCGCGAGCGCCTCGAGCAGGCCGACGCCGTGCTCGTCATCGGCTCGCGCCTCTCCGAGGTCACGACGTTCGGGTACGCGGTGCCCAAGCCGGGCGTGCGGTGGGCGCACGTGGACCGGGAGCCGCGTGTGGCCGGCCCGGACGACGGTGCGCCCGCACTCTCGCTCACAGCCGACGCCGACGCGTTCCTGCGCGCAGCCGTCAGGTCGCTCGCAGGTGCCGTCCACGACAGGGATCGCTACGACGCGCGGCGCGCCGCGAACGCCCACGACCGCGAACGCTTCGTCGCGCAGACCGTCGTCGACGCCGAGCCGTGGGACGGACCCGGTGTCCACCCCGGCCGCGTCGTGACCGCGCTGCAGGCTGCCCTGGCCCCCGGGACCGTCCTCACGACCGATGCGGGGAGCTTCGCCGGGTGGGTCGCGCGTGGCTTCCGCTTCCGCCGGCCGGGGACGTTCCTCGGCCCCACGTCGGGCGCGATGGGCTACGGGCTGCCGGCGGCCGTTGCTGCGGCACTCCTGGTCCCGGACCGCCCCGTGGTCGCCGTGTGCGGGGACGGAGGCTTCACGATGACGATGGGCGAGCTCGAGACCGCGGTCCGTCATGGGCTGCCGGTGGTCGCCGTCGTGTTCGACGACGGGCGCTACGGGATGATCCTCGACCACCAGCTCCGCGGCGGCCACTCTGTCGTCGGGACGACGCTGGGCCCCGTGGACTTCGCCGCCCTCGCCCGGGCGTTCGGGGCGGCCGGCTACACCGTGGACAGCGACGACGAGATCGCTCCGGCGCTCGCGGAGGCACTCCAGGCACGCGGGCCCGCCGTGGTGCATCTCAAGGTCGATCCGCGGTGGCTCTCCGTGGACCGGCGGCTCGATCCCGAGGCGGATGCCACGCCTGCCGCGGAGGACGCCTCCGTCACCGAGGCGGTCGAGGTCGTCGTCGCCGTGGAGACGGTCGAAGACGAGGTCGCCGTCGAGACGCTCGTGGTCGTCGAGACGGTCACAGAGGGCGGCTCGTTCCTCGAGGTCGAGGTCGAGGTCGCGGAGGCCGTGGAGATCCTCGAGACCACCCAGCTGGTCGAGGCCCTCGATCCGGAGGAGGCCCTCGATCCGGCCGAGGCCCTCGATCCGGCCACGGGCAGCGAGCCTGCGGCGGTCTCCGAGGTCGTGGATCTCGCCGAGCCGTCGACCGATATCGGCGCGGAAGGTGCAGAGGCGGCCGCGACGGAATGACGCGCACCACGGAGGAGATCGCCCGGGGCCTCGAGGCGTCGCGCCCCGGCCGACCCATCCCGCCCGGTGAGCGCGTCCACGTCGTCGGCATCGGCGGGTCGGCGACCGCGAGCGCCGCCCTCCTTGCACAGGTCGCCGGCGCGGTTGTCGACGGCTGCGACGCGGGGGGACCCAGCCCGTACACGCCCGCGCTCGAGGCGGCGGGGATCCCCATCGCGTGGGCACACGATCCCGACCACGTTGTGGACGGCTCGGGGGTCCCGCGGGTCGACCTCCTCGCGGTGACGAAGGCGATCACGTCGGTCGCCCCGGACCACCCGGAGCTCCACGCAGCACACGAGGCCGGGATCCACCTCGTGTCGTGCCAGCAGCTCATCGCCGACGTGGCCGCGACCCGGGGTCTGCGCATGCTCGCCGCGGCCGGGACGCACGGGAAGTCGACGACGTCGGGGTGGATCGCCCACCTCCTCGCCGAGGCCGGCAGGGACCCCACCGCCTTCGTCGGCGCGCTCCTCCCGGCCTCGATGACCGGCGGCCGCCCGACGACCGTCAGGATCGGCCGCGGCCGGGACTTCATCGTCGAGGCGGACGAGTACGCGGGGAACTTCGACCCGTACCGGCCGGCGATCGCCGTCATCCTCAACGCCGACTGGGACCATCCCGACGTGTTCGTCGATCGCGCGGCGGTCGTCGACGCCTTCGAGCGGTGGGTCCGCCGCTTCGACGGGGGAGGGGAGGCCCCGGTGCTCGCCGCGAACATCGGCGACCTCGGAGTGCGCGAGCTCGTCGCGCGGCTCGGCGACTGGCCCGGACGACTCGTCGCGTTCGAGGTCACGCCGGAGGGCGCGACCGACCCGGATGCGCGACGCGCCGCGATCTCCGCGGCCCATGCGACCGCCGCCGGGCCCGCGATGGCGCTCGTGGCGTCGCTCCGCATCGACGGCGCGGGCGTCTCCCACCTCGTCCTGCACGGCCTGCCCGGACTCGACCCGACGCCGGTCGCGCTCCGGCTCCCGGGCCGGCACTGCGCCGACGACGCGCTGGGGGCCGCGGCGGTCGCGCTCGCCGCGGGAGTCGAGCCGGCCTCGGTCGTCGCCGGTCTCGCGTCATTCGAGGGCGTCGGGCGCCGCTTCGAGCTCAAGGGGGACGTGGGTGGCGTCGTCGTGCTCGACGACTACGGCCACCACCCGACGGCGATCGCGACGACCCTGGAGGCCGTGCGCTTCCGCTATCCCGGGCGACGCGTGTGGGCCGTCTACGAGCCGCTCACCTACCACCGGACGGCGGTCATGCTCGAGGAGTTCGCCGACGTCCTCGCCACGGACGCCGACCGCGTGGCGATCGCCGAGATCTTCGCCGTGCGGGACCCGGACACCTCGATCACCTCCGCGCAGGCCCTCGCGGACGCCGTGAACCGGCGAGGGAGGGCACCCGCCGTCGCCCCGGGGACCGTCGATGAGACCGCCGACGCGCTCGCTCCGCTCATGGAGCCCGGCGATGTCGTCCTCGTGATGGGCGGCGGGAAGTCGTACATCCTCGCCGAGCGGCTCATCGAACTCCTCGCGGGTCGTGCGCGCCGGAACGCGCCGGCGGGGTAGGGGACCAGGGACTTCGGCCGCCTCGGCGGTCTGTGACCACCCGGGGCCGCCCCGGCCGCCTCGACCGTCAGTCGGGGGCAAAGATCGGCGCGACCCGCTCCAGGTACATGACCTCCCACGC
>JBAWVU010000131.1:0-6925 GCA_037147135.1 Chloroflexota bacterium | reverse complement strand
GTCGCCGCGGAGAGCGAGGCCGAGCGGCTGCGGGAGCTCCTCTTCCCGCTCCGCGTCGGGCTCGTCCACGGGCGGCTGAAGCCGGCTGCCCGGGACGCGGAGATGGAGCGGTTCCGCTCGGGCGAGCTCGACGTCCTCGTCGGCACGACGGTGATCGAGGTCGGGGTCGACGTGCCGGAGGCGACCATGATGATCGTCGAAGGCGCGGAACGGTTCGGGCTGGCGCAGCTCCACCAGCTCCGCGGACGGGTCGGTCGGGGCTCGACGGAGTCGTTCTGCGTGCTCACCTCCGATGTCGCGGAGGACGCGAGCGCATGGGCGCGGCTCGATGCGATCCGCGCCACGCGAGACGGGTTCGAGCTCGCCGAGACGGACTTCGCGCTCCGCCGGGAGGGCGACGTGCTCGGCCTCCGGCAGAGCGGCCTGCCGGCGCTCCGGGTCGCGTCGCTCCAGCGGGAGGAGCATCGGGCCCTCGCCGTCCGGGCACGGGCTCGCGCGGAGGCGTTCGTGGACGCGAGCGGGGACCTCTCGAGACCCGCGTTCACGGCCTTCCGACGGGAGCTTGAGTCGGGATGGCTCGCCTCGATCGCCACCGGCGAGCCGGCCGGCGACGCGTAGGACGGACGGGGGAGGGTCGACGTCGTGGAGGCAGGGCGCGTCATCGCCGGCAGCGCACGCGGGATCCGGCTCCTCTCACCGGGAGAGGGGACACGGCCGCTCGGCGACCGCGCGAAGCAGACGGTCTTCGCGATCCTGGAGCCCGACCTCGACGGGGCCGTCGTCCTCGACCTCTGCGCGGGCAGCGGCGCCGCGGGGATCGAGGCGCTCTCGCGCGGGGCGGCGCGCGCGGTCTTCGTCGAGCGGGACGCCGACGCCGTTCGGATCGTCCGGGAGAACCTGCGCCGCGCCGCGGTCGCGGACCGGGGGGTCGTCGTCGGCCGCGACGTTCTCCGGTACCTCGCGGGCCTCGATCCCGAGTGGCCCGCGGACCTTGTCATCCTCGATCCGCCCTACGCGGAGACGGGCCTGCGCGACGCGGCGCTCACGCTGCTGGGGGCGCCGGCGGACCCCGGGCGGGCCCTCGTCCTGCGAGCCGGCGGGCGCGTCGTCGCGACCCATCACTGGCGCGAGCCCCCGGCGGCCACCGTCGGGCTGCTAGCATCGGAGCGCGTGTGCCGGTTCGGCGGGAACGCCGTCTCCTTCTACCGGCGCCTGGAGGGCTGATGCGAGTCGCCGTCTACCCGGGATCGTTCGATCCGATCACCAATGGCCACCTCGACGTCCTGCGTCGCGCCACGGCCGTCTTCGACCGGGTCGTCGTCGCCGTGCTCGTCAACCCGAGGAAGAGCCCGAGCGACCCGGCCGAGATCCGCCTCGACACGATCCGGGAATCGCTCGTCGAGGAGATGCCCGGCGAGGCCGACCGCGTCGTCGTCGACGCGTTCGAGGGGCTCACCGTCGACGTCTGCCGGCGTGTCGGCGCCCACTTCGTCGTGCGTGGGCTGCGGGCCGTCGCGGACTTCGAGGCCGAGCTGCAGATGGCGCACATGAACCGCGCGATGGCGCCAGAGGTCGACACCGTCTTCTTCATGACCGCGCTCGAGCACGCGTACCTGTCGTCGAGCCTCGTCCGGGAGATCGCGGCGTTCGGCGGCGACGTCTCGGGGATGGTCCCGCTCTCCGTGGCCCGACGGCTCCCGCAGGGGGGTACGCGCCCGGACGCGGGGCAGGCCTCGCTATAGTTGACGACGGCGCGGCAGATGGACCGCGTCGAGCGAGTCTCGCCCGGCCGGGCGGCGTCCCGCGGGAGGAGGGCAGACCCATCGACATCATGTTCTTCGTCGAGCGGCTCGAGTCGGTGATCGCGAACGGCCGCAAGCTGCCGCTCACGACGAGCGTCGTGGTCGACCAGGCGGCGGCGCTCGACCTCATCGACGAGCTCCGACATGCCATCCCCGAGGAGGTCCAGTCGGCGAGGCGCATCAGCGCCGAGGGCGAGCGGATCATCGAGCGCGCCCAGCGCGAGGCAGAGGATGTCATCGCCCGGGCCCAGGAGCAGGCGGCGTTCCTCATCGAGGAGCGCGAGCTCACGCGCGCGGCGCAGGAGGAGAGCGTCCGGATCCTCGAGCAGGCCGAGGCCGACGGCGAGGAGGTGAAGCGAGGCGCCGACGAGTACGCGGCGTCGATCCTCATCGGCCTCGAGGGCGAGGTCGTACGGACCCTCCAGGGCATCAAGCGCGGCATCCAGCTCCTCGACGAGCGTCGTTCGCAGCTGCGCGGCGCGCTCGAGGAGGTGCCGGCAGGCCCCGATGAGTACGGGCCGATCGAAGGGCACGAGCCCGGGCCGGTCGACGCGTGGGAGGAGCCCGGGCCGGAGTCGCCGGCCCGCCGCCGGTGAGCGACCGGCGCCGCCCGTCGGCGCTCGAGGTCAGCGTGGCCGGGCTTCTCGGCGAGGCGCCCGGGAGCGTTCGCGACCACGAGGTCGCCGATCTCCGGCTCGACCTCGGCGATGACCTCCGCCAGGGTGATCCGATCGAGGGGCATATCCGGCTCGCCCGGACCAACCGCGGCCTCCTCGTGACCGGCCGGCTCCGGACGAGCCTGCTCGACGAGTGCGCGCGCTGCCTTGCGCCGATCGATGTCCCGATCGAGATCCGCATCGACGAGGAGGCGCTGCCGAGCGTCGATCTCCACTCCGGACAGCCGCTCGACACGACGACGGAGCCGGACGTCGCGCGGATCTCCGACCACCACGACATCGACCTCGATCCGCTCATCCGCGAGGCGATCCAGCTCGCGGAGCCGATCGCACCCGTCTGTCGGCCCGATTGCCCGGGCCTGTGCCCGACCTGCGGGCGCGAGCTCGCGGCCGGGGACCATGCCCACGATGATGGCCCGGTGGATCCGCGTCTCGAGGCTCTCCGGGCGTTCCAGGTCGACGGCGGCGACGAGACAGGCTAGACTCCCCGCTGGCCCCGGGTCACCTCGGCTTCGGCGCGCCGTGCCCTCTCCATGTCAATCTGACGCCCGGACGCGTCCGGGCCGAAAGGAGCCTCCAGACCGATGGCCCTCCCCAAACGGAAGGTCTCGCACGCCCGGCAGGGCGATCGCCGCGCCCATGCGGCACTCGCCGTGCCGCGCCTCGTCGAGTGCTCGCACTGCCACCAGCCCCGGCTCCCGCACCATGCCTGCCCCAACTGCGGGTGGTACCGCGGGCGCCAGGTCCTCCGGATCAAGAGCGCCACTCAGCCCGGCGAGCCCGCCAAGTAGGACCGTGGACCTCGCGAGCGTCCGGACGGCCGACGGCGCCCGTCCGGTCCGTGTCGCCGTCGATGCCATGGGGGGTGACCACGCCCCGCTGGAGGTGGTGGCCGGCGCGCTCGGCTACGCCCGGGAGCACGGCGCAGACGAGGTGATCCTCGTCGGCGATGAGGCCGCGATCCTCCAGGTCGCCGACGGGCCGGTCCCGTCCAACGTCTCCATCGAGCGCTCCGGGTCCGTCATCGGGATGGACGAGGCGCCCGCGATCGCGCTCCGCCAGAAGAAGGACGCATCGATCCTCGTCGCCATGGACCTCGTGAAGCAGGGTCGGGCGGATGCCGTCCTCACGGCGGGTCACACGGGCGCAGGGATGGCCGCCGCGGTCCTCCGGCTCGGCCGGCTCCCGGGCGTCGATCGCCCGGCGCTGGCGGTCCAGATGATCACCGCGAAGGGCCCGATGGTCTTCCTCGACATCGGGGCCAACCCGGACTCGACCGGCGAGAACCTCTACCAGTACGCGCACATGGGAGCCCTGTTCGCCGAGCGGGTAATGGGCGTGCGGGAGCCATCGGTCGCCCTCCTCTCCCTCGCCGAGGAGAAGGGGAAGGGCGACGCGCGGATCGTCCGCGCCACGGAGCTGCTCGATCGCTCGACGCTCCGCTTCATCGGCAATGTCGAGGGCAAGGACCTCGTCCACCACCCCGCCGACGTGGTCGTGTGCGACGCCATGCTCGGCAACGTGACGATGAAGTTCTTCGAAGGCCTGTCGGGGCTCATCTTCGACATGCTGCGCGAGGAGTTCCGCCGGCCGCCGCGCGGACCGCTCGCGTATGCGCTCATGAAGCCGGGTATCGCACGCATCCGGTCGAAGTTCGACTACGAGCAGCTCGGCGGCTCGCCGCTCCTCGGCGTGCGCGGGACCGTGCTCATCACGCACGGCCGATCCAAGCGGCGGATGATCGGCTTCGGCGTCGCCGTGGCGGCCGCCGCGGCACGGGCCGGGATCCCCGAGGCGATCGGCGACGCATTCCGGGGCGCGGGACCCGACGGCATCGCGCCGGCCGATCTCGTGGAGCGGGTGCGGTGAGCGCGCCCCCGAGCGCCTCCGCACCCGGACCCGCACCCGCGACCTTGCCCGTGCTCTCGGTCTCGCACTCCGTCGTCGCCCGCATGGTGCGGCGCGCCGCCGTCGAGGCGCCCGGTGTCGTGCGCGTCTCGTCCGGCCGCCCGGCCCTGCTCTCACGGCTCGGGCCGCCCGCGGTCTCCGTCCGCACCCGCGACGGGCGGATCCGCGTGCGGGTCTCCGTCGTGGCGCGGCCCGGCCACGACCTGCGGACCGTCGCCGAGGACATCCGGACCGCGGTCGGAGCGACCGTCGAGCGGCTGCTCGGCCTCGAGCTCGAGGACGTCACCGTCATCGTCGATGGCGTCGGGGAGTGAGCGCCGACGCCCAGCGGCGCGCCGCCCGCGACGCCCGTCACGACTACGTCGCGGCACATCGCTCTGCCCGACGGCTCGCGCTCGCGGCGGTGTTCGAGGCCGACTTCGGGCAGCGCACCGCGACGACGATCCTCGAGCGTCACCTCGCCGAGTCTGAGGCAGACCCCGAGGCCGCCGGGTACGCGAGGACGCTCGTGGGTGTCGTGGTCGCGCGGCGGGACCGGATCGATGCGGCGATCGACCGGGTCGCGCCCCGCTGGCCCGTGGTCCAGCTCGCGCCGATCGATCGCGCGATCCTCCGTCTGGCCGTCGGCGAGGTGCTACACTCGCCCGCGACGCCGGCCCGGGTGGCGATCGCCGAGTGGGTCGAGCTCGCGCGGACGTACAGCGGAGACCCGGCACGACGGCTCGTGAACGGCATCCTGGGGACCATCTCGCGGGAGCTGGAGCCCGGATCGTCACGGACCGATGGGACGGCCGGCGGGACATGACCGTCGGCGCACCGGATCCAACCCAGGGAGGGAGTCAGTGGCCACCACCTACGAGCGCCTGAAGAAGATCGTCGTTGAGCAGCTCGGGGTCGACGAGGAAGCCGTCACCCCCGAAGCGTCCTTCGTCGAGGACCTCAACGCGGACTCGCTGGACCTCGTCGAGCTCATCATGAGCCTCGAAGAGGAGTTCGGGATGGAGATCTCGGACGAAGAGGCCGAGAAGATCCGTACCGTCCAGGACGCCGCCGACTACATCGACGAGCACACCTCCTGACGGGAGGGGCGCCGATCCAGCTCCCAGAGCATGCGGCGCGCCTCGCGGCGCGCCTTGGTCTGCCGCTCCGCGACCCGGCGCTTCTCGGCGAGGCGCTCGTTCACAGCAGCTTCCTGCACGAGCACCCCGCAGACGCGCCGGCGCACAACGAGCGGCTCGAGTACCTCGGCGATGCGGTCGTCAGCCTCATCGTGTCCGAGGCGCTGTTCGCGCGCCATCCCGCCGACGATGAGGGCCTCCTCTCCGCGCGGCGTGCCGCCATCGTCAGCGCGGTCGGCCTCGCGAGGCTCGCCGCGCGCATCGACCTCGGGGCGTACCTCCTCCTCGGGGAGGGCGAGGCGCAACTCGGCGGCAGGCGCCGACCCTCACTGCTCGCGTCCGCATTCGAGGCCGTCGTGGGCGCCATCTACCTCGACCTCGGGTACGACGCCGTGCGGGCGTGGCTCTGCGACCTCGCGGAGCCCGAGATCTCCGCCGACCACCCCGTGTCCACGCTCAAGAGCCCCAAGAGCCGGTTGCAGGAGCTGACGCAGCATGCCGGAGGGATCCGGCCCGAGTACCGGGTGCTCGAGGTGGCCGGCCCTGATCACCTCCGGACCTTCCGGGTGGCCGTCGTCCTCGACGGCCGGCAGCTCGCCGTCGGGACGGGGCCGTCGCTGCGGATCGCCGAGACGGCGGCCGCCGGCCAGGCGATCGAGACGCTCGCGCGCGAGACGACAGGGGAGCCCCCGACGTGACCGTGCCGGCACGCCTCGTGGCGCTCCGGCTGCAGGGCTTCAAGTCCTTCGCGGACCGGACGGTCGTCGAGTTCGGGCCGGGGATCAACGCGGTCATCGGCCCGAACGGCTCCGGCAAGAGCAACCTCGCGGACGCCCTCCGCTGGGCCCTCGGCGAGCAGGGCCGGGCCCTGCGGTCGCGCAAGTCCGAGGACGTCGTCTTCGCGGGCTCGGACCGGCGGTCCGCGGTCGGCATGGCGGACGTCACCCTCGTCCTCGACAACGCCGACGGGCTCCTCCCGATCGACTACGGGACCGTCGAGCTGGGCCGGCGGCTCTTCAGGTCGGGTGAGAACGACTACCTGCTCAACCGACAGCGGGTCCGGCTCCGCGACCTCGAGGACCTTCTCGAGGGCGCCCACCTCGCCGAGAACGCGTTCCTCTTCATCGGGCAGGGGATGGTCGACCAGGCGCTCGCGCTCCGCCCCGAGGAGCGTCGGCCGCTCTTCGAGGAGGTCGCGGGCGTCCGTCGCCACGACCGCCGCCGCCGCCGCGCGGAGGAGCAGCTCACCGAGGCGGAGGCGAACCTCGCACGTGTCGAGGACCTGCTCGCGGAGCTGCGCCCCCAGGCGAGGCGCCTCGCCGCGCAGGCGGAGCAGCAGGCCTCCCGCGAGCGCGCCGGCGACGAGCTCGCCCATGCCCTCCTTGCATCCGCGCACCTGCGCTGGCATGAGGCCGCCGCG
>JBAWVU010000130.1:0-6947 GCA_037147135.1 Chloroflexota bacterium | reverse complement strand
TCGGGCTGCCGCTGCAGGACCTCTTCGACCAGGTAGTCGACGATGTAGCGGTCGTCTCCCGCGAAGCCAGCGATGAAGCCGGCGACATCGTCTCGCCCCTGCATCGAGAGCGCCGCCAGCTGGAGAGCGGCGATCCAGCCCTCGGTGCGCCCCTCCAGCGCGGCGACATCGCTCGCGCTGAGATCCAGCCCCATCGCGTCGTTGAGATAGGCGGCGGCCTCTGCCGGCGTGAAGCGCAGATCGGCGGCGCGGATCTCGACAAGCTCGCCCCGCGCCCGCAGGCGGGCCAGCGGCAGCGCCGGATCGGCGCGGGTGGTGATCACGAGGTGGGTCCGTGGTGGAAGGTGCTCCAGCAGGAACGCCATCCCGTCCTGCACGTCGTGAGCGTCGATCACGTGGTAGTCGTCGAGCACGAGCACGACGTCGTTCGGCACCGCGCTGAGCTCGTTGAGCAGCGTGGCGAGGACCGTCTCGATCGGCGGCGGCTGGGGTTCCTGCAGCAGGGACAGCGCCCGCGTGCCGATCCCCGGTGCCACCGTCTGCAACGCGGCCACCAGGTAGGTCCAGAACGACACGGGCTGGTTGTCGGCTTGGTCGAGCGAAAGCCACGCCACGGACCGCTCGGCAGCCGGGGCGACCGCCAGCCACTCGGCCAGGAGTGTCGTCTTGCCGAAGCCGGCCGGCGCGGAGATGAGTGTCAGCTTCGACTCGGCCCCGCTACCGAGGCGCTCGCTCAGCCGCGGGCGCGCGACCAGCCCACGCCGCAGCCCGGGGACGTAGAGCTTGGTCTCGAGCAGCGGGCCCGCGGTATCCAGGACTGTCACTTCCCGTGGTGCGTGGCGGCGGTTCGTGGATGTGCGTCCCGCCGCTGCGAAGTGTGCTCTCACTCATCGTGAGCTTCCAGCAGGCATCGCCGTCGGAGCGGGTGGGAGGACCGGGACCGCAGGTTCGAGCCTCGGTGGCCGGATGCTCACCGAGGCTCGGGCTCCGCGAACGGATGCGGCCGTGCCGGCTGCGATCTATTCCCTGAGGACGACGGGATCCTCGGGTTCCAGTGATGATCCCTACCCGGCTCGGGGCGACAGGATCACGACCGCCGTCTCTCGTGAGCGGCGCGCGGCGAAGGCGTCGAGGTCCTTGTCGTAGGCGGCCTGCATGGCCCAGAGGCGCGGCCGCTCGTCCGCGTTCGCGGCCCGTCCGTGGACGGGACGCGACCCACCGGGCAGATCGACGGTGACGTCAGGATGCGCCTGCAGGTTGAGCCACCAGGCGGGCTCGGGATCGGCCCAGCCATTCATGGCCATGGTGACCAGGTCGGGACCGTCCTCGAAGTAGCCGAGGATGGCGATGCGCTCCTCACCGGTCCGGCGCCCGACCGTCCGCAGGCGCAGCATGCCCCAGCGATCGGCCCTCGCGGTCCGGAGACCGAACCGGCCGCCGGTGGCCGAGTAGACGGCACGCTGCGCCACCCAGAAGGTGCGGATGAACCACCGCGGCGGCAGGGACGGGGACTTGGTCGACGGTTCGGACACGGTGTGCTCCTTGTCGGTGTGCGGATGGCTGTGGCGCCCGGCGGTAACCGGGACCGGGGGCAGGCTGGTCATGTCTATCTCTCCGGGTACTGGAAGACTTCGTCGAGCGGCACGCGGAAGACCCGGGCGATCTGGAAGGCGATCTCGAGCGTCGGCGAGTACTTGCCCTGCTCGATCGCGATGATCGTCTGGCGGGTCACGCCGACCCGATCGGCAAGGTCCGCCTGGGTCATCTCGGCGTTTGCGAACCGCAGCGACCGGATCGAGTTGGTGACGTGCGTCGGCTTCACCATGTCTGGAACGGCCCGTGATAGGCCGCGATCTTGGTGATGGAGCTGACCAGGGCGCCGGCCAGGCCCCCGAGGAAGATCGCGTTGGCGATCCAGAACTGGTCGGCCATGGCCATCGCGAGGACAAGCGCGACGATCGAGCCGGCGATGATCAGCCAGTTGCCGACCCGCTCACCGAAGTGGTCGATCTCCGTGTCGCGCTGGTCCTTCTTGTCCGCCTCGCCGGGGTTCGAGGCCGCGGCCACGATGTTGCCGAGGATGTTCGCCACGACGAAGCCGACGATCGTGAAGATCATCGGCTGGACCCAGGAGATCTCGGCGATCGGCTTGCTGAGCACCTGGGGCACGACGAGGATCGCGTAGATGAGGAGCGTCGGCACCGAGACGACAAGCGCGACCCAGTTGCTCTTCTCCAGGAATGCCATCGATGTCTCCCATGTCAAGAATCTTCGACATGGGCAATGTATAGGATAGCCGACACCCTGTCAACTATCTTTTACCTCGCGTCGCGCTGCCGCCGGTCGGGAGGGACCGAGGACCCCATCGATCGAGCTCGAGCGTGCGGCGGAGGTGGTGCCCTCTCACTGCCAGCGGAAGAACCGCGCCGAGATCGCGCCACACACGACGAGGATGCCGGTCAACACGGCCACTTCGAGCCACAGTTCGGACCATGGCTCGCCGACCCAGAGTCCCCGCATGAGCCTGACGACGTATGTGAGTGGAAGGAAGTCGGCGATCCGCTGGACCGTCGGAGGGAGCATCTCGAGCGGGATCGTCGCCCCGCTCAGGAACATCATCGGGTAGGCCACCACCATCCCGACCGTCTGGGCGACCCGCGCCGACGGGGCGAAGCTCGCGATCACGAACCCGATCGCGAGGAACGCCAGGGTGCTGAGGGTGAAGCCCGCCAGGACGCTCAGGATGTCGCCCTCGAACCGCACGTCGTAGGCAAGCTTCCCGACGACGACGAGGGCAACGACGCCCGCCAGCGCCATGACCCAGTAGGAGGTCACGTCCGCGACGATGTAGGTCAGGGGGCGCAGTGGGGTGACGCGGTAGCGGCGCAGGATACCCAGCTCGCGGTTGGAGGATGTCTGGATGGGCAGGCCGATGAGGCCCACGGTCACGATGATGATCCCGAGGTAGGCCGGGACGGTGACGTCCATGGACCCGAGACCGCCGAACCTCTCATTCGGCTCGTTGCCGTACATGAGCCCGAACAGGACGAGCAGCAGCGGGGCGAACAGGATCGTGAAGAACGTCGCGAGCGGCTCGCGCAGGTAGAGCTTCCCCTGCGTCCAGGTGAAGATGGACAGTCCGCGGATCGTCATCGCCGTCAGCCCTCAGTCCCGCATCTCTCGCCCGGTCTGGGCCAGGAAGACGTCCTCGAGGTTCGGCTGCTCTGTCTGCAGATCGTGGAACGGCAAGTTCGCTTCGCGGAGGACGTCCAGGATCGGGACGAGGACCCTATCCGACTGTCCGTACACGACGACGCGCCCGCCCGACCGCTCGACGCGCTCCACTCCGGGGATCGCCCGCAGCGTCCCGAGGACTTCGTCGGCCATTCCGCCAGCATCAAAGGCGATCCGCTGCTCCACGTGAAGAGCGCGAACGAGGGCCGCAGGTGTGTCGAGCGCGACGATCCGCCCGGCGTCGATGATCATGACGCGGTCGCACAGCCGCTCGGCCTCCTCCATGTAGTGCGTCGTCAGGAAGACCGTCTTCCCCTTGGCTCGGACATCGCGGACGAGGTCCCAGGTCGCATGGCGTGCCTGGGGATCGAGCCCACTGGTCAGCTCGTCGAAGAAGACCAGCTGCGGATCGCCGACCAGCGCCAGCGCGATCGAGAGGCGGTGCTTCTGGCCGCCGGAGAGATCCGCGTAGGCGACGTTCTTCCTGTCGGCGAGGCCGAGCCCCTCCAGGACCATCTCCGGCTTGAGCGGGCACGTGTAGAAGGACGCGAACAGGCGCATGGCCTCTCCGACCCGCAGCCGCGCCGGCAGGGCGCTCTCCTGGAGCTGCGCCCCGATCCGCTCCCTGAGCGCGGGGCCGTCTCGGCGCGGGTCGAGTCCGAGGACCCGCACCCGCCCGCCATCGGGGGCACGCAGCCCCTCGAGGCACTCGATCGTTGTCGTCTTCCCGGCTCCGTTCGGCCCGACGACGCCGAAGATCTCGCCCGCCGCGACCTCGAATGTGATCGCGTCCACGGCGCGCACGGAGCCGTAGGATTTCTCCAGCGCATCAACGGCGATGACCGGCTCTGTCATGCGAGAGGCTCCTTCTGCTCACCGATGCCGGCGTCGATGTTCGCCGGTGGGGCGACAGGATGCCGACCGCGCAGAACAGGGCGACGACGATGTTGACGATCCGGTTGACCCGTGGCCTGAGGACGAGCAACAGGAACACCATCAGCGTCGGTATGAGGATGTAGACGGTGGTGAATACCAGGAACATCTGGTCGGTCGCGATTCCCGCGACGGCCACCTCTGCCGTCATCGGCTGGACCCAGGTGACCTCGGCAGTCGGCTTGCCGAGCACCTGCGGCACGACCAGGGCCGCGGAGACGAGAGCCGTCGGCACGGCGATGACGAGCGCGACCCGGGAACGCCGTCCCCGGAGGCCCGGGGGCATGCTCGTCCACGGTCTTCCTCCTTGTTCCCCTTCGGCGAGCCCAGGCCGGGGGACGCCGCCGGCGCGGCGACAGACTTGACCGACTCGATCATGTCAGGCGGCCCGGTGGCCGGCCGTGAGGTCGGGGTCGAGCTGGAGCATGATGCCGAGCGTGTTGCGGGCCTCCCAGATCTCGGCGATCCTGTCGTCCTCGACGCGGTACATCGACACGCCGCTGTACTCAACCGTCCCACCCGTTGGTGGCAGCATCAGGAATCTGCCGGTGGAGGCGCCTCGTGCGCTCCATCGCACCGCGACGATGTCGCCCTGCGCGACGGTGGAGTAGGCAGTGACGGTCAGATCGCGGAAGGCATCCCAGCTCGCTTCCAACCAGCACCGCACGCCTGCGACGCCGTAGTAGCCGGCTTCGCACGGCATCGCGGCGGGATGGACCAGGATGTCCGGGGAGGCGAGCTCGGCGAGGGCACCCAGGTCATGTCCGGTCAGCACCTCGTCGACGAAGCGGGTGACCACTTCACGGCTTGCTTCGGTGTCCGCGAGCGAGTCTCCGCGATAGGGAGGGCTGGTGGGGAACTCGCAGGACCGCACCAACGACAGAGCCCCGTCCTCGACACGGAAGATCTCAAGGGTGCGGACCTTGGTGTCTTCGGCGTGCTGCGGAGGCCCCAGGGCCACCACGACATCACCGAAGGCGGTCAGGTTGTCGTACTCGTGACTCGAGGCGTCGACGGTCTCCCGGAACAGCTCCAGGGCTTCGCGTTCCTGTGCGTCGAGAACGCGGGGTGGCGGCGCTGGTGCTGCTCCCATCTGCTGCAGCTCCACCAGCGGATCCATCCCGAACCAGCCCTCCACCAGCTTCCCGCCCTCGAGGCGCACGATGTTCACCATCCCATACTCCAGCCACCGCCCGGTCGGCGGGATGCCCTGGTGCGGATCACCGGTGAAGGTGCCGTACGTGGGCAGGAGGGTCGCCACGCAGTCGCCTTCCGCGATCATGATCGGGATCGGGTGCCATGCGTCCGGCAGGGCGGCCTTGAAGTGCGCCCACACCTGTCGCATCCCCGCCGGCCCCAGGCGCATGGTGCCGCCCATCGGGTGATGGAGCACGAAGTCACCCGCGACGAAGGCCGGGAGATCGTCCCATCCATCGGTGTTGAAGGTCTTGATGAAGCGGATCGCGGCAGCCCTGTTCGTCTCCGTGAAGTCCATGAGCGTTCTCCTTGTCGGTCTCGGTGGTCGGGCGCGACAGATGTGAGTGAGTCCTCGCTAAGTTGGAGATCCAAAAAAGGGGGGGGATGCGATCAGTGGACAGTGGCCGCTCCTCCATGCATGTGGGTCTTGAATCCCTCGAGGGTCTTCGCGTCGCCGATGCTGGCGATCACGTTGATCAGCATGCCGCTCGCGAACCACGGGTAGAGTGCGTCCGGGTCGGCACCTGAGACCCGACCCACCGTCTGCCACAGCTCCAGGTATTGCGCACGCACCGCGCCCTGGACCTCCGGATCCGCGCACGCCGCGTACGCGTGGAGCTGGAGGCGAAGCTGGTCGCGATCGGCCACGAGCATGTCGATGTAGGCGTGTCCCATCGCGTCGAGGACCTGGTCCGCGTCCAGACCGGCGTCATCGGCCGACTTCGCGGACTCTTCGAGGCGGCGGGTGATCCGGCCGAAGCTCTCCCGGACGGTGGCCAGGAAGAGGTCCTTCTTCGTGCGGAACAGCTGGAACAGGTACGGCTGCGAGACGCCCGCGCGACGGGCGATCGCCGCCGTGGACGTCCCGGCGTAACCGCCGGCGGCGAACTCCACGGTCGCAGCCGCGATGACTTCCGCTCGCCGCTCGTCTGCCGTCGATCTGGGGCTCATGACAGCTAACTTAGCACTCGCTAAGTAGACTGTCAAGCCGAGCCGCGAGCCGAGGGCGGTGATTTCGCCCGTGCTCGACCCCGTCGCTCCCGTCTCTATAGTTGATCGGTGCCCGCGCCGATCCTGGCCACCAAGCTCTACCGCCCTCCCTCGCGGCCGAAGGTCGTCCTCCGTCCGCGACTGGTCGAACGGTTGAACGAGGGTCTCGCTGCCGGCCACAGACTGACCCTGGTCTCCGCTCCCGCCGGTTTTGGCAAGACCACGCTGGTCAGCGAATGGGTCGCGGGCTGCGGGCGACCCGCGGCGTGGCTATCGCTCGATGAGGACGACAGCGACCCCACCCGCTTCCTCACCTACCTGGTCGCGGCCCTGCAGACGGTCGCGCCCGGCATCGGTGAAGGGTTGCTGGCCGTTCTCGGATCGCCGCAGCCCCCGCCACCCGAGTCGATGCTGACGGCCCTGCTCAACGACGTCGCCACCATCCCCGACGATGTCGTGCTCGTTCTCGACGACTGCCACGTCCTCGACGCCAGGCCGGTGGACGATGCGCTGGCCTTCCTGGTCGAGCACCTGCCGCCCCAGGTGCACCTGGTCATCGCCACCCGCGAGGCTCCAGCCCTGCCCCTCGCGCG
>JBAWVU010000129.1:0-6973 GCA_037147135.1 Chloroflexota bacterium | reverse complement strand
GCCCGCCAATTCGGGCTTGGACTGGCCCACGATGACCAGGTAGCCGAGGCCGCCGATCGTCCGCTCGTTCTCCAGGCCCCCGGCGATGGGGATGTCGATGAGCTTGAACATGATCACGGCGCCCAGCACCGAGACGATCGCGTTGATCGCGAGGAAGAGCGCGATGAGCGTGACGCCCGTGGGGCGCTTCACCTCGAGCACCGGTTCACCTCCATGGAGACGGGGAGGCCGGGACGCCCGACGGGGGACGCCTCGGCCGGGGCGTCGTGTCTCAGCGGCCGAAGGCGCGCTTGATGGCGGGCTGGGTGAGGTAGTAGAGGATGACCCCCGCGACGATCACGCTGATCGCGACGCTCGGGATCGACGAAGACCCGGTGACGACCTGGGCGATCGCCACGCCGATGTTGATGACCTCGAGCGCGACGCCGAGCGGCCACGCCCACGGCTGGAGGGTCCAGAACCCGTACGCGAGCGCGAGGCCGACGATGCCCAGCACGAGCGTGACGACGCCGAGCACGACGACGGCCCCACCGACGCTCGCGCTGCCGGTCGCCGCTCCGAGGATGCCGCCGCCCATGACGACGAGAAACCCGCCGAAGATCCCGAAGACTCCGCCGATGGCGGAGAGCACCGCCAGGATCGTGATTCCCGTGGGTCGTTGCTGCATCCCGTCCTCCCTGCGACACTGGATCGGTCGCGGGCATCATACGGACGCCGGCCGACATCCGTGAACCGCCGGCGCGGACGGGGCTCGTCCGCCGGCCGGCCGCGGCTCTCCCCGATCGGCCCCCGGGATCAGCCTTCCGCGCGGAACTCCCGCCACGCCGCATCGACGAGCGCCGGGTCGCGGAAGAGCTCGTAGGCGGTCTGCGCGACGACCGTCGCGGCGATGAGGGTCATCTCGTCCGCTCGCGGCGACGCGGCCGCCTCGCGGAACTCGATCGAGTGACCCGGCGTCCCGGCGTCGCAGATCGCGAGACACGGGTGGATCGTGGGGATGACCCAGCTCACGTTCCCCATGTCGCTGCTGCCGAGGTTCGGGTCGGGCGCGCCCGGCTCGATGCCGTACGCGCGGAGGTTCCGCTCGAACGCGGCCACGAGGGCCATGTTGTTCTTCATCGTCGACGAGCCGCCGGAGAAGAGCGCTTCGCCCGTCGTCCCGGTCGCGAGCGCCGCGGCCGCGACGAGGTCCCGGAACCGGTCGCGCATCTCGCCGAAGTACGCCTGGTCGGTCGAGCGGATCATGAACCGGCCGATCGACCGGTCCGGGATGATGTTCGCCGCGGTCCCGCCCTCGATGACGATCCCATGGACGCGCGCGTCCGGGCGGAGCTGCTGGCGCCAGAGCGCGATCGACCCGAAGAGCAGGAGGAGCGCGTCGAGGGCGTTGCGGCCCATCCACGGGTCCGCGGCCGCATGTGAGGAGCGTCCACTGAACGTCACCTCGATGTCCTCGCTCGCGAGCAGCCCGATCTCGACGTGGTCCCTGTCCGACGGGTGGTAGAGGAGCGCGGCGTCGAGGCCGTCGAACAGGCCGTCGTCGATCATGAACTGCTTCCCGGAGCCACGCTCCTCCGCGGGCGTCCCGAGGAAGACGACCTCGCCGGGGAGCTCGTCGCGGACGGCGGCGAGCGCGATGGCTGCCCCGACCCCCGACGCAGCCATCGAGTTGTGGCCGCAGCCGTGGCCGAGGCCCGGGAGCGCGTCGTACTCGGCGAGGATCCCGATCCGGGGATGATCCAGGCTCTGTCCGCCCCGGAGGATCCCCCGGACCGCTGTGGAGAGGCGCCCGGCGGGCCGCTCGACCGCGTACCCGTGCGCGGCGACCACCTCCGCGACCCGCTCCGCGGCCCGCTCCTCCTCGAACGCAGGCTCTGGGTCCGCGTGGATCCGGTGGGAGAGATCGAGGATCTCGACGCGACTCGCCTCCACGGCGGCGGCGATCCGGGCCTTGCCCTCGGCGAACGGCTCGGCAGGGGAAGCGGCGAGCGAGAGAGGCATGGGGACCTCCGACAACCGGATGTCAGCGCTCGACGGTGAGCGTGACCTCGGCGAACAGGACGATGGCGAGGACGAAGACGGCGATCGGCAGGCTCAGGACCCCCTGGATCCGGAACGCGACGAGGAGTCCGACGACAAGGGCGGTCCATGCCCCCCGACGGAGGGCGCGGACCCAGTCGCCACGGAACGCGATCCGGCGGTGGCGCGCGTAGACGACGAGCCAGCAGAGCGGCGCGACGGTGAGGCCGCTCGCGAGCCCGATGAGGGCGGCGCCGACGAACCCGACGACAGGATCCGTGATCGGGTCCTGCGTCGTGACGATGATGCCGACGGCGACCCATGCCGCGATCGCCGCGGCGAGCAGCCCGAGGTTGATGATCCGATCGCGGCGCTCCATCCGCCGACGAGTCTAGGCCGCCGGGCGCGCGCCCGTCCCCTTCGCCGTGCGCTCGAAGGCCGGGCGACGGGGCAGTCGAGATCCGGTCATCCCGGACGCCACCGGCCCGACGAGCGGGTCGTGACCGAGTATCCTCGAGGCGCGCGAGACCTCGGACGGGACCTATCGTTGCGCCGCAGACGCAAGCCGTCTCGCACGGATGAAGAGGACGAATGATGGCAAGCCGACTCCTGAAGCCGTTGTCGCTGCTCGCGGCAGCTGCGCTCCTCGTCACTGCCTGCTCTTCGGGGGGCGGGAGCCCCAGCCCGTCCGCGGCGGCCGCGAGCCCGTCCGCGGCGGCAGCGAGCGCGTCGGCCGCGAGCCCGTCCGCGGCGGCCGCGAGCGCGTCGCCGGCGACGGCCGCGTGCGAGGCCGGTGCCGCGGCCGGCATGACGCAGATCCCCGACGTCGTCGACGGCAAGTTCAACATCGCCATGGTCCTCATCGGGCCGCACAACGACGGTGGCTGGAGCCAGGCCCACTACGAGGGCCTGATGTACCTCTGCGAGAACATGCCGGACGTGCATGTCGCGTACATCGAGAACGTCGCCGAGGGCGCGGACTCTGAGCAGGTGTTCCGGAGCCTGGCACGCAAGGGCTTCAACTTCATCATCGGGACGAGCTTCGGCTACATGGATCCCATGGCCACGGTCGCCGAGGAGTTCCCCGACCAGACGTTCCTGCACCTGACCGGCTACAAGTCCAACGGCAAGAACTTCGGCAACTTCTTCGGCGCCATCGAGAACATGAAGTACCTCGCGGGCATGCTCGCCGGCTCGCGGGCCAAGCTCGACGGCAACCCGAAGATCGGGTACATGGCCACCTTCGCGAGCCCGGAAGAGGTCCGGCTCGGCAACGCCATCATGCTCGGCGCCAAGCAGACCTGCCCCGAGTGCACGATGGACATCCGCTGGATCAACACGTGGCACGACCCGGTGATCGAGAAGGAAGCCGCCGCCTCCCTCTTCGACGCCGGCGCCCAGGTCGTCTTCACCGGCGCGGACACGCCGGCGGTCGCCGACGTGGCCCAGGAGAAGGGCAAATGGGGCGTCACGTACGACTGGGTCGGCTCCTGCAAGGTCGATGCCTGCCTGACGGCGCCCTACTGGATCTGGGGTCCCGAGTACACCCGGATCGCGGGGCAGGTGAAGGCCGGGACCTACAAGGCCGGCTACGAGTACTTCGATGCCGATTCCGGCGCCATGGGGCTGTTCGGCTTCATGGACGGCCAGACGCCGCAGCCGGGCATCACGGATCTGCCGGCTGCCGACGTCCAGCTCGTCAAGGACACCCTCGCCAAGATGCTCGCAGGCACGTTCAACCGCTTCGACGTCTTCGCCGGGCCCATCAAGGACAACACGGGCAAGGAGATCCTCGCCGCGGGCCAGAAGCTCGTGCAGGCTGACCTCGACCAGTTCCCGCCTGGCGCCGAGGGCAACCCGTGCACGGTCTGCATGCAGTGGTTCGCCGAGGGCATCAACGGCGAGCTGCCGAAGTAACGGCCTGAGAGCGAAGCCCGCGACGATCAGCTCGTCGCGGGCTTCTTCGTTCGATGGAGCCGCCGGCGACCATGCCTGACGACCTCACCCCACCGGGCCCGCCGCTCGCCGTGGCGATGCGCGGCATCGTCATGCGATTCCCCGGCGTGCTGGCCAACGATCGGGTCGACTTCGACCTGCGGGTCGGCGAGGTCCATGCCCTGCTCGGCGAGAACGGCGCCGGGAAGAGCACCCTGATGAACGTACTCGACGGCCTCTACCGGCCGGATTCCGGCGAGATCACCGTCTTCGGTGAGCGGGTCGAGTTCCGGTCGCCGCGCGACGCGATCGCGGCCGGGCTCGGGATGGTCCACCAGCACTTCGCCCTCGTCCCCACCCAGACGGTCACCGAGAACGTCCTCATCGGGCTCGACCGACCGCGCTTCCGGATCGACCTTCGCCGGTTCGACGACGAGATCGCCGACCTCGCGCGGCGCCACGGGCTGACCCTCGATCCGCGAGCCCGCATCTGGCAGCTCTCCGTCGGCGAGCAGCAGCGGGTCGAGATCCTCAAGCTCCTCTACCGCGGCGCCCGGGTGCTCATCCTCGACGAGCCGACGGCGGTCCTCGCCCCGCAGGAGGCGGATGAGCTCTTCCGGACACTCCGTTCGATGGTCGACGGCGGGGCGTCCGTCGTGTTCATCAGTCACAAGCTCGCCGAGGTCTCGCGGATCGCCGACCGGGTCACCGTCATGCGCCGGGGAAAGGTGACGGCCGCCGGCATCCCCAGCGCGGGGACGACGACGGCGGAGCTCGCCCTGCTCATGGTCGGACGCGAGGTCCTCGAGACGATCGAGCGCACGCCGTTCCGGCCCGGTCCGGTCGTCCTCTCCGTCCGCGAGATCGAGGCCATCGGCGATCGCGGACTCCCTGCCCTCCGCGGCGTCTCGCTCGACATCCGTTCCGGGGAGATCCTCGGCGTCGCGGGCGTGGCCGGCAACGGGCAGTCCGAGCTCGCCCAGGTCGTCACCGGTCTGCGGCCCAGCACGGGCGGGTCGATCACTGTCAACGGGGATGACGTGACGAACAGGCCGCCGCGCGAGACGATCCGCCGGCATGTCGCCCACGTCCCGGAGGATCGGACCGGGGTCGGCTCGGCGCCCAACCTGTCGATCGCCGACAACCTCATCATGAAGGCGTATCGCGACCCGCCCATCGCGCGACGCTGGGCCATCGACACCGGCATGGTCCGCCGGTTCGCGGATGGCCTCCGGGAGAGCTACGAGATCGCCGCGCCGTCGGTCGAGACGGATGCGCGGCTCCTGTCCGGGGGCAATCTCCAGCGCCTGATCCTCGCCCGCGAGATCGCCTCGGATCCTCGGCTCATGGTGGCAGTGCAGCCGACCCGCGGACTCGACGTCGGGGCGATCGCGACCGTCCATCGCCTCCTCCTCGCCCAGCGCGAGGCCGGCTCGGCCACCCTCCTCATCAGCGAAGACCTCGACGAGGTGCTCGGCCTGTCCGACCGGCTCGCCGTCATGTACGAGGGACGCATCGTCGGCCTCTTCGACGTGGCCGAGGCGGACGTGGCCGAGATCGGCCTCCTCATGACGGGCGGGTCGGCCACGGCGCACGCCGAGCCGGGCGTCCCGACGGAGCTCGTCTCGTGACCGCCGGGGTGCCGGCTCGGCATCCGGGCCGGGCCCGGGTCGCGCTGCCGTGGACGGTCCGGCTCGAGCGCCGTCTCGAGGTGCCCCGCTGGCTGCCGGCCGCGACCACCGCCGGCGCGGTCGTCGTCGCACTGGTCGTCAGCGGGGTCGTGCTCGCGATCGCCGGCGGGGATCCCATCGCCGCCTTCGTCCACATGCTCCGCGCATCCTTCGGGAGCCCTGGGGTCATCTCCGACACGCTCGTGAAGGCCACGCCGCTCATCCTCACCGGCCTGGCCTGCGCGGTCGCCTTCCGGATGCGCCTCTGGAACATCGGCGCGGAGGGCCAGTTCCTCATGGGCGCCTGGGGAGCCTCGGCCGTGGTCCTCATCCCGATCGTCCCGGCCGGCACGCCGGCGATCATCACGATCCCGCTCATGATGGCCGCCGGGATGCTGGTGGGAGGCGCCTACGGGGCGATCCCGGGGATCCTCAAGGCGTTCCGTGGCGTGAACGAGATCATCGTCACCCTCATGCTCAACTACGTCGCTGCCCTCTGGGTCGCCTATTGGGTGTTCGGGCCATGGAGCGAGGGGGGCTTCCAGCTCACGCCCCAGTTCCCGAAGGAGGCGTGGCTCCCGCGCCTGTCCGACCTCGCGGCCTCCATCCCGACGTTCTCCGGGCTCACCATCCACTTCGGGCTCGTCATCGCGCTCGTCGCTGCGGTCCTCGTCCGCTTCCTGCTGGTCCGGAGTCGCCGCGGCTACGAGATCCGGCTCATCGGGGACAGCCCCCGGGCGGCGCGCTACGCGGGCGTCAACGTCGCCCGCAACATCGTCATCGTGTTCGCCCTCTCGGGAGCGCTCGCGGGCCTGGCCGGCATGACCGAGGTGACCGGCGTGGTCCACCGGCTGCAGCAGGCCATCTCGCCCGGCTACGGCTTCACGGCGATCATCGTCGCGTACATCGCGAAGCTGAACCCGTACGGCGTGGTCGTCGCCGCGATCGCCTTCGGCGCCATCATCCTCGCGGGCCGCGAGATCCAGCCGTCGGGCATCCCCGCGATGATCCAGGGGATCGTCCTGTTCTCGCTCATCGCGAGCGAGGTGGTCCTCCGCTACCGGATCCGCGTCGAGCGGCGGGCAGCCTGATGGACCCGACGATCATCCTTGCCGCCGGGGTCGCGTCCGGGACGGTGCTCCTGTTCGCCTCGGTCGGCGAGATCTTCGCCGAGCGCGCCGGCGTCATCAACCTCGGCGTCGAGGGGATGATGCTCATCGGTGCGGTCGTCGGCTTCGGGACCGCGGTGGCGTCGGGCAACCCGTGGCTTGGCCTCGCCCTGGGCACGCTCGCCGGGGGGCTCCTCTCGGTGCTCCACGCCATCGTGACGATCAGCTTCCGTGCCGAGC
>JBAWVU010000128.1:0-6974 GCA_037147135.1 Chloroflexota bacterium | reverse complement strand
GTACCCGAGGTCGTACGGGTTGGCTGCCGCCTGGTCCGCGAGCCCGACCGCGTCGAGCGCCTCGGCGATCGCCAGGTGAAGGTCGGCCCCCCGCCGCCCGAGGTTGGACGGCCCGAACGCAACCTCCGCCCGCACCTTGCGCGCGAAGACCTGGCGGTCGGGGTCCTGGAAGACGAGCCCGACGCGGCGGGCGAGCGCCGCGGGGCGCAGCGATGCCGCGTCATCGCCGAGGATCGTGACGATCCCCTCTGTCGGTCGGAGGAGCCCGTTGAGGTGTTGGACGAGGGTCGACTTGCCGCTCCCGTTCTGCCCGACGATGGCCACGGGCTCGCCCTGCGCGATCTCGAGGTCGACACCGTCGAGCGCCCGGGGCCCCTCCGGGTATACGTAGACGAGCCCGGTGAGCCGGACGGCGGCGGGACGGGGATCTCGCGTGGTCGCGGCGGTCGTCACGCCGGACCCTCCGCGAGCGCCGGGTCGAGTCCGTTGGCCGCGAGCGCCCGCGCGAGCCGGATCCGCGACGGCGGCTCGACGCCCCACTCCTCGAGGCGCGGGTCCCCGAGGATCGTCGCGGCCGGGCCGTCGGCGATGATCCGGCCGTCCACGACCACCGCGATGCGTCCGCACAGGCCATCGAGCAGGTCCGTCCTGTGCTCGACGACGAGGAGCGCCGTGCCGGCGGCCGCGAGGTCGCGGAGCGCGTCGGCGACGAGCCGCGTCCCCTCCGGGTCGAGCTGCGCCGTCGGCTCGTCGAGGACCATGTGGCGCGGGCGCATCGCGAGCAGGGACGCGATCGCGACGAGCTGGCCCTGTCCGCCCGACAGCCGGGACGGGTCCCGGTCCGCGAGGTCCCCGATCCGGAGCAGCGTCAAGGCCTCTCGGGCGCGGGCGATCGTCTCGTGGGCCGGGAGGCCGAGGTTCATCGGCCCGAGCGCGACCTCCTCGAAGACCGTCGCGGCGATCCCGGATCGCTGCGACGCCGGGTCCTGGAACCCGATCGCGACGCGCTCGGCGAGGTCATAGACCGGCCGTCCCGCCATCGGCTCGCCATCGATGACGAGGGTCCCGGTGAGGCCGCCCCCGATCGACGCCGGCGCGAGGCCCGACGCGACGAGGCAGATCGTCGACTTCCCCGCCTCGTTCGCCCCGACGAGTCCGACGATCTCGCCGTCGTCCAGGCGGAGGTCCACGTCGTGGATCGCCGGTCTCGCGTAGCCGGCGTACCGGTACGTCGCGCCCGTCAGCTCAAGCATTGCGGCCTCACGGCGTCGGGGGCACGAGGCCGGCCGCCCGGCCGACGACGAACGCGACGAGCGCGACGGCGAGCCCCCAGCGCAGGACGCGCTCCCACGATCGGTCGGGTGGCTTCCAGAGGAGCTGCCGCCGTCCCGGCCGGCCGAAGGCACGGACCTCCAGCGCGAGGCTCCGCTCCTCGACCTCCGTGAGCGACGAGAGGACGACCGGCACGATGAGCGGGAGGAACCCGCGCGCCCGCGCGACGATGCTCCCCTCCGTGTCGAGCCCGCGCGCCCGCTGCGCCGCCGCGATGATGCCGGCCCGTGCCGCCATCGCCGGGACCGCCTCGAGGGTCGCGGCCGCGACGAACGCGAAGCGGGGGGACAGGCCGCGACGCTCCAGGTCGTAGACGAACGCGCGCGGGTCCGTGCTCATCCCGAAGAGGCTGATGGCGGTGGAGACTGCGAAGAGCCGGACGAGGGTCTGGGCCGCGAAGTCGACCCCCTCGACGGTCGCGTCGAACGGGCCGATCGTGAAGAGGACGGTCGTGCCCGCGCGGGTGAAGACGCTCACGAGCACGACGGAGATCGCGATCGGCAGCGTGACGAGCAGGGAGACGTGGACGAGCCGGCCGGCGACGCGCGCGACGACCGCGCACGCGAGGACGACCGCGATGATAGCGACCGGCCCCCCGTACCCGCCGAGGACGAACGCCCCGATCGACTCGACCGTCGCGATGACCGCCTTCGTCGTCGGGTTGAGGCGGTGATACGGCGTCGGCGTCGCCGGGACGAGGCGGGCGACGAGCGTCGCGTCGTCCGCCTCGAGCAGCCCCGTGATGACTCCCTCCTCAGGCCGGGTCGCCGGCGAGCCCGATGGCACGCTCGCCCTGCGGGAAGCGCGCGACGACGCGCCGCGGGAGCGCCTGGAGGAGGAGGAAGACGACGAAGAACGTGAGCGTCTTGTCGATCGGGTCGGAGAGGAGGCCCTGCTGGAGGACCGCGGTCTGGAGATCCGATCCGGCCTGCTGGAAGGCCGCGACGAGGAGGTCCGTGCCCGAGCCGGTGACGCCGCCGAACAGGATCGCCGCGATGGGGGCAGCGATGATCGCCGAGATGACGCCGACGATGGCGCCCGCCACGACGACGTAGGCGACGCCGAGGTCGCGCCGGACGAACAGCAGGACGAAGAGGGCGACGACCGCGAGGACGAGGAGCGCCGCCACCACGAGGCCGAGGACCGTGAAGATCGGCGAGACGCCCTGCGCGTCGCCGAAGAACGTGAAGGTCCCGCCGTAGAACGGGATGAAGCCGTACACGAAGACGACGAGCGCGATGCCGGCGACGACGAGGCCACCCGCGAGGAGTCGGGGCCACGGCGTGTCCGGGCGGCTCCGGAACCAGCCGAGCCAGCCGAAGACACCGGCGAGGAGCCCGATCTCCGCCGCGACGACGAAGAACGGGGCGGCGAAGTCCGAGCGGAAAGGCGCCGGCAGGATGTACGTCCAGACGAGGTTCGCGAGGATCCCGGTGAGCAGGCCCGGGATGGGCCCCGCGACGACGCCGACGAAGATCGTGCCGATCGAGTCGAAGTAGACCGGGATCTTCAGCGCGGCGGCGACCGTCTGTCCGAGGACGATGTTGATCGCGATCGCGATCGGAATGAGGACGATCGTGCGCGTGTCGAACTGGCCCCGGACCCAGGCCACCGTTCTCTCCATCGTTCCCTCCGTGTGCCCGCGGCGCCCGTCTCGGGCGGCGACCGACGCGGCGATCGTCCCGAGTGTGCCATGCGCGGCCGCCCGTGGGGAGTCTGTCTGCCCTGACTCGCATGCACGGCGAGTGATCCGTGCCGCCTGGTTGGCCGGTCTCGTCAGCCGATCCGCGCCGCCAGCGCGCCCACCCGCTCCACGAACCGCTCGAAGAAGGCGTCGGGCCGCGCCTCCACGCCGACGTCGAGCGTGTCCGGCCTGCCCCAGGCGCGGCGCCAGTCCGCGACCGTCTCACCCGTCGTGAGCGTCCCGCCGAGCTCGACGTCGGCGGGGACCGGCTCGGTCCGGACGAGCGCCGGATCGAGCGCGACCGCGAGGGCGTACGGGTCATGGATGAACGCCCCGTAGAAGCCGTCGTACCGGGAGTGGAACTCCATGTAGAAGCGGAGGGCGTCGTCGAGGTAGCGGACGACGGCGTTCACGGAGCCATCGGCGCGCGTCCCGTCGGGAGCGCAACCCGCCCGCGCCGCGAGGCGCTCCATGTGGGACGGGAGGAGCTTCGCGCGCTCCGTCACGTCGAGTCCCAGTGCCACCGGCCGGGGAGGCAGCCCCCGTGCCGTCCGGACCGCCTGCACCGCCGGGTCGCCGAAGGCGGCGTAGACGACCTTGGCCGCCTCGGGGTCCACGCTCGCGTTCCACTCGGTGGTCGGCGCGGTGTTCCCGCTCGAGCGGAAGCTCCCGCCCATGATCACGAGCTTCCCCACGAAGAGCGGCAGCTCGGGGTCGCGGAGCACGGCCACCGCGAGGTTCGTGAGGGGCGCGACGCACACGAGGACGAGCTCGCCGGGCCGGCGCCGCACCTCCTCGATCATCGCGTCGACGCCGTGGCGGGCGGAGGTGGCGCGCGCTGCCAGCGGGAGCACCGCGTAGCCGATCCCATGCGGACCGTGCGTCTCCGGCGTCGTCACGAGTGGACGGACGAGCGGTGCCTCCCGGCCGAGGGCGACCTCCACGTCGCCGCGGCCCGCGAGCTCGAGGACGGCGAGCGTGTTGGCCGCGACCTGTCGTGCATCGACGTTGCCGCCGGTGCAGGTGACCGCGACGAGATCGACGTCCGGGGATGCGCACGCGTAGAGAAGGGCGAGGCTGTCGTCGATCCCGGTGTCGACGTCGAGGAGGATCGGGATGACGGTCGCGGGGGCGCTCATATCGGGATGCTACCCCGCGGCCGTGCCCGCCGCGGCCCTACACTGCGGCCGTGAGCGGCGTCGCGATCGGTCCGTACGTGCCTCGTCCCGTCGCGGTCCGCGCCGCCGATCCCCGGGCGGCGGAGGTCGCGGCAGCTGTCGCCGACCTCGTACGCGGCGCGCTCCCCGATGACCGGGTCGAGCACGTGGGCAGCACCGCGATCTCCGGGCTGCCGGGCACCGGGATCGTCGACCTGCTGGTCGTCGTGGCGCAGCGATCCGATGCTGCGGCCGCGCCCGGCACCGACATGGCGGCGGCGTCCGGCCGGCTCGTCCGGCTCGGGTTCCAGCGACGGCCCGGTCCCGGCCACGGGTGGCCCGCGGCCGACGGCTCCGCGCGGTCCGCTGCCGCGCTCGTCGGCGCGGTCGAGTGGCGGGGTCGCCAGTACGCCCTCCACGTCGATCTCATCGCGGGGTCGAGCCCGGAGGTCCGCGAGCGCCTCGGCGTCCGCGATGCACTTCGCGCCGATCCGCGGCTCCGGCGGGCCTACGCGGAGGAGAAGCGCCGGGTCGTGTCGGCCGGCCCGTCCGACGACGCTGCCTACCGGCGCGCGATGGCGCCCTGGATCGACGCGACGCTCCGCCGACTCGGGCTTCGCCGCATGCCGCTTGACGACGCGCGGCCCGCACGGCCTGCGCGGCCGGACGGCCGGGGATCGACGGGCCACGCCGCCGCCGGTCGCGTGGCGATCGCGATCCCCCGGCTCGGCCGCGCCTCCGCTGCCGAGCCCGACCGCCTCGGCCACGCGTCGGCGGCCGAGCCGGACCGCGCCGGCCGCGCACGGGCTGCGTCCCTCATCCTTCGGACGCCGCGGGTGTCGCCCATCCTCCCGCCCGCGACGATCGGCATCATCGGCGGGGGGCAGCTCGGCCGGATGATCGCCGTCGCGGCCCGCGCGATGGGCTACCGGATCGCGATCCTCGACCCGGACCCGGAATGCCCTGCGCGCGCTGTGTCGGATCGCCAGGTCGTGGGCCGCTGTGACGACGCGCGTGCGGCCGCCGAGCTCGCGGAGGGCTGTGCGGTCGTCACGCACGAGCTCGAGCACGTGGACGCGGGGCTCGTCGAGGCGGTGCTCGAAGGCGGGGTGCCGGTGCGGCCCGGCGTGACCGCGCTCCGCGTGACGCAGGACCGCCTCGCGGAGCGGCGCTGGGTCGAGGAGCAGGGCGCCCGGGTCGCGCGGTGGCGCGAGGTCCGGAGCGCGGCGGAGCTCCGGGTGGCGCTCCGGGACGTGGGCCTGCCCGCGAGGCTCAAGGCGCCGCTCGGCGGCCACGACGGGCGAAGCCAGGCGCGGATCACGCGGGGGTCGGACGTAACCGCGGCGTGGGAGGACCTCGCGGGGCCGCGCAGCTCCCGGGATCCCCGGCTCCCGGCCGTCGATCCGCGACTCCCGGCCGCCGCGCGTCGGCCGTCGCTCCTCGTCGAGGAGGAGCTCGCCTTCGAATGCGAGCTGAGCGTCGTCGTCGCGCGCGGCGGCGACGGCACCGCCCTGGCCTTTCCCGTCGCTCGCAACGTTTGCGACGCGGGGATCCTCGTCGAGTCGGTCGCGCCGGCACCCGTCGCGCCCCTGGCCGTCGCGCTCGCGCAGGACCTCGGCGAGCGGCTCGCCCGCGCGCTCGACGTCGTCGGCACGCTCACCGTCGAGCTGTTCCTCCTCGCCGACGGGTCACTCGCGGTGAACGAGCTCACGCCGCGCGTCCACGACGGCGCGAGCTGGACGATCGAGGCGTGCCGGACGAGCCAGTTCGAGCAGCACATCCGGGCGATCTGCGGGCTCCCGCTCGGCTCGATCGAGATGACGGGCTCGGCGGCCACGGTCACACTCCTCGGGAGTGGCCCCGACCGACCGGGGCGGCTCACGGGCGTGGTGGAGGCGCTCGCGGACCCCGACGCGAAGCTCCACGTCTACGACACGCGCCGGGTCTTCGAGCGGCGGAAGATGGGCCACCTCACCGTCGTGGCCGGGTCGCCGGAGGAGGCGATCGCGCGGGCGCGACGCGCTGCCGCGCACCTCGGCTGGGAGTAGCGGCGAAGGAGCCCTGGCCGACCGAAGTGACGGATGGCACTTCCCGTCGGGCGCCGAGGGTACTTTGATTCATGGGCTCATCAGGGGGTGGCTGTGGCCGATCCCGGTCAGACGCCGCGGTACCAAGCTCGAGCCGAGCGCGACGACGCCGCCGCGACGGGCCCGGCTTCGTCGCTCGCGCCCGTCCGCGTGCTCGTCGTGGACGACGATGAGGACGCGTTCGTCGTCGTCCGCGCGCTCCTCCGCCAGCAGAGCGCCGACCACTTCGAGACCGCGTGGGCGGCGACGATGACGGAGGGCCTCCACCTGCTGGCCTCCGACCACGTGGACGTCGCACTGGTCGGCTTCCGGCTCCCCGACGGTGACGGCCTCGAGATCATCGTACGCGCCCGCGCGGCCGGATCGCGGACGCCGATCGTGCTTCTCACGGGGCACGCCGTGGACGAGATCGAGGTCGCCGCACTGCGCGCAGGCGCGATCGACTACATCGACAAGAGCTCCCTCTCGGCACGCGGTCTCGAGCGCGTCGTCCGGCTCAGCATCGAGCGCGCCCGCATCGCCGAGCGGCTCCGTCATGCCGTCGGGCTGCACGCGGCCGTCGTGGACGCGATCGCGGACGGAGTGATCGTGATCGATGTCGACGGCCGCGTGATCATGCGCGACGGCAAGTTCCTCATCTAATCCCCCCAAGCTGAGTGCTTGCCAGTATCGACGGCCAGCACGTATCGTGTCCCGCGTGTTGAGAACTAACCT
>JBAWVU010000127.1:0-7002 GCA_037147135.1 Chloroflexota bacterium | reverse complement strand
TGGACCGCCGACATGGCCCGCACGTTCCGCAACAGCCGAGTGGTCACGCGCGTCGGCGGCCAGCACACGCCGTTCCTCAGCGGCTCATCCTGCGTCGATGCGTACGGCATCGCCTACCTCGTGGGCCTCAAGCGCCCGAAGGTCGACGTGACGTGCCCCAGCGCGGTCGTCGGCGGGGCCGGCTGAGCGTCCCGGCCGGCGGGGGATGCCGGCCTCGCGCAGCGGTCTCATCCGGCGCACAGTCCGGCCCTGCGCCCTCGGCAGCAGGTCGATCGCCGCCCTGATCGGATCGGCCTTGATCGGCCCGGAGGCCTTGACCAGGCCGGGCGTCCCAGAACAGCGCGATCCGCAGCACGTCGTTCGTGTGCTCCGCCGTGTGTTGACAGGTCGTCGTGACGACCCAGCGGAGCGGCACCCAGCCCCACCCGGCGGTTCGCACATCAGTCCAGGCCTCGGCGTCGAGCCCACCGAGGAGGCCCCCCTGCTCCTCGCGGCCGGCGGCAAGCATGCGGACCAACCCCTCCGGGTCCGTGCCCTCCCGATCGACGACAGGGTTCGGACACTCGGTGAGCAGGCCCCTGCGCCCCGGTCCGTCGAGCCAGAGACGCATGGCGGGGAGCGCGATGCCCCTCTCATAGCCGACGACGTGGCTGAGATGGCGGAGGGCCGACCAGCTGCCCAGGCCAGCTGGCGGCTCGAGGTCCAGGCGGTCCGTCGGCAGCTGGCGGATCGACCACGCGAGGAGGTCGGCGTGTCCGTCGTCAGGCTGGCCGACCTGCGCCGGGAGAGGCGCACGATGCGCGAGATCGCCGCCCTGATGGGCAGGTCCCTCTCGACCATCAGCCGCGAGTCGGCAGGCGGGGCCGACGCCGTCGGTCGCTATGGGCCGTTGGAGGCATACCGGCGTGCGCTGGAGCGCCGCCGCCTGCACCGGCCGAGTCGGCTGGCCCGGGACACCGAGTCGCGCGACCGGGTCACGGGCAGGCTCATGGCGCACTGGAGCCCGGAACAGGTCTCCCGCGGCCCGCGAGCTTCCCGGCCGGATCCTGCGTCACCGACGCCGTCACCGCCTGCAGTGCCGGGACGCCCGGGCGCGACGCTCCGGCCCGGTCGCCGGGATGCCCCTGATCCACGACCGCCCGGCAGAGGCTCTCGAGCGCGTCGAGCCCGGCCACCCGGACGGGGACCTGGTCATGGGTCCCGCAACGCGTCGGCGATCGTCACCATCGTCGAGCGCACGACCAGGTACACGCTGCTCGGGCACCTGCCTGGCACCCGACACGACGAGGGTCTGCTTCTGCGATCCGCACTCGCCCTGGCAGCGGCCGACCAACGAGAACACCAACGGCATCCTGCGCGACTACTTCCCCAAGGGGACGGACCTGTCCGTCCAGACCGCCGACGACATCGCCCTCGTCCAGCACGAGCTGAACCGCCGTCCCCGGAAGATCTTCGGCTGGGACGACCCTGCCGACCGGCTGGCTACACTCCTCCGATCATCGTCCGGGTCGCGACGCTGACTGGAACCCGCCGTGAAACAGGGTGGCCGAAAGCGGGGCCAGTTCAGGTGATCGTGCCCACTCGGGCCGTTCGGCCCTCACACCCGCGCTCAGCCGCCCCTACGCTGCCGGCGGGGTGCCACGCGCGCACCGTGTCGTTGTCCGGGGACTGGATCGCCGTGGACGTCACCGATCTGGACGCGCAAGAAGACCAACGGCCGGGCCGCCCCGCAGGTCGCCCGACCGAGAGGGCGGGTGCCGCCCGCATCGCCGGCGGGATGGCCCTGTCCGTCTTGAGCGCGGTGTTGCTGTTCGTCATGTGGAACGGCCGCGGCAACCTGTGGCCGCTGGCCTTCGTCGCGTTCGTACCCATGTACGTCGCGCAGTACCGGATCTTCCCGCGACGGCTGTCGGCTCTCGCGCTGGCGATCGCGGCGTTCGGCTACTGGCTCGCGATGTGGAGCTTCGGTGGTCTCGGCACGGCTTTCACGATCGGGGGCGCACTGGTCATCGCCGCGCTGTGGTTCGTCGTCGGGATCTTCGAGCGGCCGTTCGCCGAGCGCACGAACTACCGGTGGTTCCTCGTGCAGCTGCCGCTGCTGTGGGTCGGCGCCGAGGTGCTCTTCCAGGCGAATCTGCTGACCGCCAGCAACTACCTCATCGCGTACCGGCTCGCCTCCGCACCACAGCTCATCCAGCCGGTCAGCATCCTGAGCTCTCCGGCCCTGAGCTTCCTCATCGTGATGATCAATGCGGCGATCGCCCTGGTCGTGCTCAAGGCCATGGACCGTCGCTGGCCGCAGCTCGCCACGGTCGCGATCCCGAAGAGGACCGTCGCCTGGAGCTCGGCCATCACCGGCGCGGTGACCCTCGCCTGGGTGGCGTCGAGCCTGATCATCTACTGGCAGGTGAGCAACGACATGGGCCCCACCGTGAGGGTCGCGGCCATCCAGCCCGGGCACCAGGACGAGACACCGAGCTTCCTGCCGGGCAGCACCAGCACCGGGCTCACGCCGGCGGAGAACCAGGCTCGCCGAGACCGCCAGCAGGCGCACCTCGTCTCCATGACCACCGATGCCGCCCGCCAGGGGGCGCGGCTGATCGTCTGGCCGGAGGAGGTCCTCGACTACGACCCGCTCGCATCGGGCCAGGGTGACTGGATCGCCGAGCTCGCCAGGTCGACGAACGCGACGATCGTGGTGGGCTACGAGCAGGACCCGTCGCTGGGCCTGGAGACACCCAACATGGCCGTCACCTACCTGCCGACCGGGGAGATCGCCGGACAGCCCTACTACAAGGTGCACCCGGTGATCGCGCACGGCGAGGCGTTCCGCACGCCCGATACGTACCCGCAGTACCAGACGCCCTATCCCACGTACCTGACCCCGTTCGGGCAGCTCGGCGTGGTCATCTGCTGGGACCACGACTTCCCGAACTCCGCCGCGCGGCTGGAGGCCGTGACCGGGGCCGACATCATCGCAGTGCCTGCCTGGGACCCCTCCGCGATGGTCCCGCTGCGGTGGCAGTCGCTGGTGTTCCGCGCCGCGGAGAACCGCGTCCCGATGGTCAAGGCCGAGTACTTCGGCGACTCGACGATCGTCAACGCCAACGGCGACGTGGTCACCCGGCTGCAGAGCGAGGAAGGGCAGGCCGCGGTCCTTGTCGGCGACGTCGATCTCGGACCCCGCGGTGCGCCGTTCTCCGACATCGCGGGCTACCCGTTCGCGCTGGTCGTGATCGCCGGACTCATCGCCCGCTACGCCCGACAGATCTACCTCGCCCGCCACTGAGGACTCCGACGGACCGGGTCGCGTCCGACTCAGGCCGTCGCCACCTCGATCCCGATCGCGTGCGCCGCCTGGACCTGGCGCAGGTGCCCGCAGGGCTGCATCGACCGCCACGAAGTCCGCCCGTCCTCGCCGCCCCGCCCAGACGATGCGACAGGACGATCGGCGCGGGCTTATCCGCCGATGACCTCCTGGAGCACCCGGCCCAACCCCCGCATGCCGGCGTCGCCGTAGCGCTGGTCGCAGTGGACCGACAGGAGCTGCGTCGAGAGCACCACGGCCTCGTGCCCCACGCCCGGGACCGAGGTGTCCAGCGGCCCGGCGCCTGTCAAGCCGGGTGAGACGTCTCGGTCCGCTGATTACTGAGGTGGCTCCTCCTTCGTCGCGGGTGGATTGATCCAGACCGCGGTCGGCACCTCGGGTGGGGTGGGCGGTCGGCGGACGAAGCGCTCGGGATGGGCCTCGTAGGCGCGGGTGAGGGTGATCGCCCGGTGTGAGTGAGCGCCGAACGCGGTCGCGGCCTCGCGCTGCTCGGGGTTGAGGTCTGCGAGGATCGCGTCGGGGTCGGGTGAGGGGGTCACCGTTCCACTCTCGGGGCGACGCGCTCGCGGGTCAACCATCAGCGCCGGGCCGCGCCGGGCGCCGCGCCGCGCCGGTCGTGCGGTGCCGGGCCGGGCCGCGTGTGGGCGGATCAGGCTCCCGCGCTCATTCCTCCGTGGCCGCGACGAATGTCTACGGCGTGCCGGACCTGACCCACCGACCGGCCTTCTCGGTCCACGACCAGGTGGTGCCCGACGTGAGGATCGTCACGTCGATCCGCGTGACAAGCCAGTCCGTCTCCGGCCGCTCATCTCCCGCGGGGGCCTCAAGGACGCTGAGGTCCACGGATCGGATCGGACCCACGGGTTCGTCGAGCGCGCCGCCGCCGCCGTACGTGGGGGACGGCCGGAGGTAGGAGACGTCGGTCCCGCCCTCGACGAACTCGCCGGTGAGTGGGAAGGTGGATCGCTGGTCGGCGAAGGTCAGGCCGCCGCAGAAGCCGCCCTCGCCCGCGAGGTTGCCGTCCCAGATCGACTCCCCGGGGAAGAGGCCGGTGAGCGCCTCCCGCTGCGCCTCGGTCACGCCTTGCCACGTAGCCGGCCTGCCGAGGTCGTTGATGAGCTGGTGGGGTGGGTCAGGCCCCCCGACGTTGTAGGCGTTGAACTGCCAGACGCCGTGTCCGATGAACTGCGGGTCGCCGGCGCAGTCCGATTCCTCCCACTGCCACCAGCTGATGATCGGGATCTCCGAAGGGTCCCAGCCGCAGTTCTCGCCGTAGGCGTTGTAGACGATCTGAACGTCGGCGCAGATGCCCGTATCCAGGTACACCGCGTGCTTGTCCTCGGATGCCTCGACGATGACGCAACCGTCGCTGAACCGGACCCTCCCGCACAGCAGCTGCGTCCCGAACAGGTCGCCGTTGATATCCGCGTACTTGCCGACGTTGCACGACCGGTCAGCCACGCTCCATGTCCCGGTGTGGTCGGTGTTGGTGTCGTGCGCCGAGGTCTGCACCCACTCGAGCCGCAGGGTGTGCGCATCGACGATCCGCCACGCCTCGAGTACCTTCTCGCTGTCCCCGCGGTGGTCGTGCGCCGCGAAGTAGGGCGTGCTCGTCTGGAGGCCCCCGTAGTCGTACGACCAGGCGACCGCGTTGTCGAAGACGACCCATCGGGCCTCCGCGCGCGTCGGCCACGCGAAGATCCGGGTGAAGATCGCGACGTGGTGGTGTTCGCGGAACGGCTTGATCCGGTCGAACCAGTCGTAATCGGCGCGGTACTCGAGCCAGTCCTCCTCCTCATCCACCTCCACCCGTGGGCTCGTGAGGGCGAGCGCGGTCTCCTCGAACGCCTGGTCGATGCCGTCGGCGTCGGGGTCGGCCTTCGTACCGGCGAAGGCGGGGTCGACGAAGATCGAGCAGGAGCTCCGCAGCGTCTCTCCGCCGTCGAGGAGCGTGACCTTCGCGTTCGCGCAGTCCGACTCGACCTGCTGGTCAGTCAGGCCCGCGCCGGACCCGGCGACCTCGACGGCCTCGGTCGCGACCGGAATCGTCACGCCGGTCCCGCCCGCGCTCGACGACGCCTGGATCCGCGCGTCCTTCCACGTCGTCTCGTGCCGGTTCCCGAAGTCGGCGAGGTTCGCGAGCTCGCCGACGCCGGAGAACACGCCGTTCGGCGAGGCCCGGATGAGGAGCAGGTCGTGCTTCCCGTCGGTCGAGAACGAATCGCCGAACCCCGCGGCGAGGAGATGGCCGTCCGGCTCGACGACGACCCCCGTCCCACGCTCCACGGCCGGCCCGTCCCGGACGATCCGCCTGGTGACGCCGATCGACCGGACCCACGCCATCTCGCCGGCGCCTGAGACCCGGGCGAGCAGGACGTTCTGGTGGCGCTGGACGACCGGGATCGAGCGGAACTCCGTCGAGCCGGCGAGGACGATGTCGGCGCCGTCGAAGACGATCGACCGGACTTCCACGCGTCCGTTTGGCTCCTCTCCGCCCGAGAGGCGCTTCGCCCAGGCGACCGTCCCCGACGGCGTCACGCGCACGAGGACCGTCCAGAGCCCGAGGTTCGAGAAGCCGTCGCCGGAGTCCATCCCGAGGGCGAGGACGAGGTCCCCGTTCGGCGCGAGGGCCATCGCCTGGAAGCCCCAGGCCGACATCTCCTGCGTCGGGCTCTCGCATGTCCGGCCCTTCGGGCTGAGGATCCGCAGCTCCTGGGTCGGGCCGAGGCTCCCATCCGCGAGGTCCACATCGGCCGTCACCACCTGCACCGCGGTCTGGGTGACCGTCCAGTCCGGGTGCAGCGTCGATGGGTTCGGGACCATCCGGTACGTGCCGAGGACCGGCTGCCCGTCGGTCCGCACGACGAGGCGGGCGATCGGCGGCGGGAGCGCGCCAGAGTCCCTGTACTGGAGGCTCACGTCGTAGCCGGGATGGCGCCGCGCCCACACGAGCGACCCGTCCGCTCCCGTGCGGATGAGGACGACGCCGCGGTTCAGGTCGTCGGGGGGCTCTCGATGCGGGTCCATCAGCTGGCCCGCGAGAAGGTAGCCGCCGCTCACCGGGACCATCGACGTGAGGAGGATGTCGTTGTCGGCCTCCGGCGGCACGTACGCCGTCGACGAGAGGACCGTGCCGTCGCGGTCGATTTGGACGAAGAGATCGTCGAAGGCCATCGCGGCGCCGCCGTCGCCGGTCGGGACGACCGTCGGCTCCGCCGCCTGGCTCCACCAGAGGTCGTCCCAGTAAAGGCCCTTCCGCTCCCGACGCGAGCTCGCCCCGGACAGGACGCGCTGCCAGACGACCGCACCGTCATCCGCGACCTTCACGAGGAGGAGCCCGAGTGGGTCGCCGCGGGCGAACCCGGCGACGAGGGCTCCACCGTCCGCGGTGCGCGCGATCGTCGAGACGACGATCTCGGACGGAGTGGAGAGGACCTTGAGGTACGTGTCCGCGCCCATCGCGATCTGGCTCGTCCACACCTCGCTCAGCGCCTCATCGACGAGCGCGTTCGGCGAGGGGCTCGGTCCTGGCGTCGGCGTCGGCCGCACGATGACGATCGGCGAGGGACGCGGGACGCTGGGCGCGGCGGACGCCGCGGCGGACGTCGCGGGCCCGACCGGGGTAGGGGCCGCGGCGGCGGGGCCGGCCGGCGAGGGGCCGCTCTGGCCACACG
>JBAWVU010000126.1:0-7008 GCA_037147135.1 Chloroflexota bacterium | reverse complement strand
CATGAAGGCGTACCGGTGGGACGGCAAGGCCGAGGTCGAGATCCCGGTGCCCGACGCGCTCGCTGCCGAGATCTCGCGCCGCCGGGAGCAGCTGCTCGAGGCGGCGGCCGAGGCCGACGACGACGTCCTCACGAAGTACCTCGAGGGCGAGGAGATCACCGACGCCGAGTTCGAGGCCTGCGTCCACAAGGCCGTCAAGGACGCGGTCATCGCGCCAGTCCTCGTCGGCAGCGCCGCCAAGGGGATCGGGGTGCGGGGACTCATGGACGCCATCGTCCGGTATCTCCCCTCCCCGCTCGAGGTGGGTGCCGTCGCAGCCGTCGACGCGAAGACGGGTGCCGATGTCGAGATCCTCCCGGCTGCCGACGGGCCGCTGCTCGTCCGGGCGTTCCGCACGAGCGCCGATCAGCACGTCGGTCGCATCACCTACCTGCGGGTCATGTCCGGGACGCTCAAGAGCCAGGGGCACGCCTGGAACGCCGCCCGGACCGAGGACGAGCGGATCGGCCAGCTCCTCTTCCTCCACGGCAAGGAGCAGGAGCCCGTCGGCGAGCTCAAGGCAGGCGAGATCGGCGCGGTCGCGAAGCTCTCCGCGACGGCCACCGGCGACACGCTCTCGACGAAGGAGCGGCCGCTCACGCTCCCGCCGATCGAGTTCCCCATCCCCACGCTCGTCGTCGCGATCGAGCCGCAGACGAAGGCCGACCTCGACAAGATGGGCCCCGCGCTCCAGCGGATGCTCGAGGAGGAGCCCGCGGCGCGCGTGGAGCGCAGCGACGCCGGCGAGCAGCTTCTCGTCGCGATGGGCGAGACGCACGTCGCGGTCATCGCGGAGCGACTCAAGCGCAAGTTCGGCTCGTCGATCGTCACCCACACGCCGAGGGTCGCGTACCGGGAGACGATCCGGGGCAAGACGCAGTCGCACGGGCGGTACAAGAAGCAGACCGGCGGGCACGGGATGTTCGGCGACGTCTGGATCGAGCTCGAGCCGAACCCCGACGGCGGCGTCGAGTTCGCCGAGCGCGTCGTCGGCGGCTCGGTCCCCCGCAACTTCTTCCCGGGCGTCGAGAAGGGGATCCGCGCCGCCGCGGTCGAGGGCGTCATCGCCGGCTACCCGCTCGTCGACTTCCGGGCGACCCTCTACGACGGCAGCTTCCACGCGGTCGACTCCAACGACCTCTCGTTCCAGATCGCCGCATCGATGGCGCTCAAGCAGGGCGTCCACGAGGCGCGACCGGTCCTCATGGAGCCGATCATGGTCGTCGCGGTCCGTGTCCCCGAGCGGTTCATGGGCGATGTCACGCGCGACCTCAACGGCCGGCGCGGTCGCGTCCTCGGCATGGACCCGGCCGGCAAGGGGATGCAGGTCATCACCGCGCAGGTCCCCCAGGCGGAGCTGTTCGGCTACGCGACCGAGCTGCGGTCGGTCACCGGCGGGCGCGGCACCTTCTCCTCGACCCTCGACCACTACGAGGACGTGCCGCAGCACATCGCCGAGAAGGTCATCGAGGCGCACAAGAAGGATCTCGAGGCGGCCGGCCACTGACGCCTCCCGCGCCGGCCGACCGCGTGATGCTTCCGATGGAGGGCCCCGTGAAGAACGGGGCTCTCGTCGCTCAGCGGCGCGAGCCCCGCAGGTAGCGCTCGCGGAGGTCCTCGACGGCGTGGCGGGCCGTGGCGAGGTCCCCGACCGACGGGGCGCGGGGATCTCCCGCCTCCGGCGACCGACCGGCGGCCGCGTCTCCGTCCGCCCTGCGCCGGAACCCGAAGCGGCCCTTCCCTGCCTGGTCCTTCGTGCCCGTGTCCGGGGCCACGACCGGGCCGGATCCCGCTGCCTCGGCAGCCGCCGCGCGAGACGCACCGACCATCGCGAGGATGACCGCGTTGTGCGCGTACTCGCGCGCTCGGCCGCCCTCCCACTGGCCCGTGACTACGTACCGCCGGGTGAGCCCGAACGGAGCCCGCCACGCGCCGATCCGGATCTCATCGCCATCGCGAAGTGTCTCGAGCCACTCGTCGTCGCCGACCGGCCGCAGCTCGTGGTCGTACGCGTGGTGCTCGTAGGTCGTGCGCCCGCCGTGGCCGTCGGGGAAGCGCCCGTCGCGGCCGACCACCGCGTAGCAGACCGGGCACTCGGGCGGCCAGTCACCCTCGGCGACGACCGGTGCCGCCCCGAACGGGAGGCCGCACCGGCGGCAGAAGGGAGCGGAGCCGGCCGACGTGAAGCCGCACCGGAGGCAGACGCGATCCGTCGGGCCAGTCATGCGGCGCTCCAGGTCGTCATGTGCGGACGAGCATCCGGTAGTCGCGTTTCCCGCGACGCACGATCAGGTAGCGCCCCGCGAGCAGGTCTTCGTCGGCGTACGCGGCGTCCGGCGCCCGCACCGCGCGGCCGTTCACTGCGAGGCCACCCTGCGTGATGAGGCGGCGTGCCTCGCCGTTCGAGGAAGCTGCGCCCGAAGCGACGGCGATCGCCACCGCGGCATGGGGTCCCCCGCCCGGCCATGCCGCCGTCGGGATCTCGGCCGCGACCGCGGCGAGCGTCGCGGCGTCCGCGTGGACCGGGTCGCCCCCGAAGAGGATCTCGCTCACGCGCTCCACCTCGGCGGCGGCGTCGGAGCCGTGGACCCGCTCGGTCAGGTCGTGCGCGAGCGCGCGCTGGGCAGCCCGCGCCTCGGGGCGCGCGACCGTCTCGGCCTCGAGTCCCTCGATCCGGTCCCGCCCGAAGAGCGTGAACCACCGGAGGTAGAGCCCCACGTCGCGGTCGTCCGCATCCACCCAGTACTGGTAGAAGCGGTACGGCGAGGTGAGAGTCGGGTCCAGCCAGACGGAATCACCCGTCTCGCTCTTCCCGAACTTCGATCCCGACGGGCTGAGGAGGAGCGGGTAGGACAGGCCGTGCGCGGGATCGGTGCCGTCCCCGCCGGTCGTCCGGCGGATGAGCTCGATGCCGGCCGTGATGTTCCCCCACTGGTCGGCACCGCCGGCCTGCACCTCGACGCCGTGCTCGCGGTAGAGGTGGAGGAAGTCGGCCGACTGCAGGAGCATGTAGCTGAACTCCGTGAAGCTCAGCCCGGCCTGGAGGCGGATCTGCACGGAGTCCTTGGCGAGCATGTACGGGATCGTGAAGTGCTTGCCGATGTCGCGGAGGAAGTCGAGAAGCCCGACCGACCCGAGCCAGTCGAGGTTGTTCGCCATGACCGCCTGGACCGGGCCGTCGTCGAAGTCGAGGAAGCGCGCCATCTGGTCGCGGATCGCTGCCGCATTGGCGTCGACCGTCTCGCGGTCGAGGAGCACGCGCTCGGCCGATCGACCGGACGGATCCCCGACCATGCCGGTCGCGCCGCCCACGAGCGCATACGGCTTCACCCCGTGGCGCTGGAGGCGGACGAGCCCGAAGAGCGGCACGAGGTGACCGACGTGGAGCGACGCGGCCGTCGGGTCGAAGCCGTTGTACGCGGAGATCGATCGCCCGGTCGCGAGGCGCTCGGCCAGGCCGGCGGAGGTCGCGTGGACGAGGCCGCGCCACGCGAGCTCGGCGAGGAGCTCGGAAAGGCCGCCGGTCCCGCCGGGCACGGTCATCGGGTGGTCCAGGGTCGCAGGAGGGGTCTCACGACGTTCCATGCTATCGTGCCGACGGCATGCAGACCAGCGTCGCACGCCGGCAGCGTCAACGCCGGAACGGAGCGGGTCGTCGGTCGGGTGGTGGCTCGGCAGGCCGCCGCATCGCGATCGCGCTCCCGCTCTTTCTCTTCGGGTCGTTCCTCGTCCTCGGCCTCATGGGCTTCGCCGCGGTCGTCGGGGCGTATTCGTCGTTCAGCCGGGACCTTCCGGATCCCAAGACGATGCTCGAGAACATCGACCTCAGCCAGGAGACCGTCGTCTACGACCGCACCGGCAAGACCGAGCTTGCCCGCTTCGCGGTCGAGCGTCGCCAGGTCGTCGACTTCGCCGACATCCCGCCGACCGTCGTCGACGCGACCACCGCGATCGAGGACAAGTCGTTCTGGGAGAACGCCGGGTTCGACCCGCTCGGCATCGTCTCCGCCGCGATCGACACGATCCGCGGCAACGAGCGCGGCGCCTCCACGATCACGCAGCAGCTCGTCCGGGCGCGCCTCCTCCCGGCATCTGCGTTCGAGGGGACCCGCTACGAGCGGAAGATCAAGGAGATCATCCAGTCGGTCCGCCTGACGCAGGAATACCCGGGCAAGGAGGGCAAGGAGCGGATCATCGCCCTCTACCTCAACCAGAACTTCTACGGCAACAACAGCTACGGCGTGAAGGCGGCGGCGCGCAGCTACTTCGGCGTCACTGACCTCACGAAGCTCACGCTCGCCCAGGCGGCGATCCTCGCGGCGATCCCCCAGTCCCCGACCGAGTACGACCTCGTGAGGAACGCGGTCTCGCAGGAGAACGCGGACGGCAAGACGATCCTCGTCGTCCCGCCGGAGAGCCCGATCGTCGTGCGCCGCAACTTCGTGCTCGGCCTCATGAAGGACCGGAGCGTCCTCACGGCCGGCCAGTACACCGCCGAGGACTACGACAAGGCGATGGCGGAGCCGGTCATCCTCACGGCGCAGGCGACCCCGCGCTGGCGGGCCGCGCACTTCGTATGGCAGGTCCGACGCGAGCTCGGGTCCATCCTCTGCGGGCCGGACGTCGGCCAGGACTGCGAGAAGATCGACACCGGCGGGTACAAGGTCATCACGACCCTCGACTGGAAGATGCAGCAGGTCGCCGAGAAGTGGTCGAACGCGGCCGGGCGCGGGCCGGTCCAGAAGGACCCGGAGGCGTACTACAAGAGCGCCAAGGTGCCGTATCGGCCGTGGCTGCAGAACCTCGAGGGCAAGGGCGTGAACAACGCCGCCCTCGTCTCGATCGACTACCGGACCGGCCAGGTCCTCGCGTACACGGGCAGCGCCGGCTACTACCTCGCGAGCAAGACGAAGAAGTTCTCGCCCCAGTTCGACGTCATGGCGGACGGCTGGCGCCAGCCGGGCTCGGCGTTCAAGCCGATCAACTACATCACCGCGATCGAGGATCGGACGCTCACGGCGGCCTCGCTGTTCATGGACGTCACCACGGACTTCGGGGGCGGCTGGACGCCGACCGACGCCGACCAGCTGGAGCGGGGTCCCCTCCGACTCCGGGAGGCGCTCCAGGTCTCGCTCAACATCCCGTCGATCAAGGCCGCCGCGTACAACGGCGTCGAGCATGTCCTCCAGAGCGCCCGCAAGTTCGGGATCCGGTTCCAGCCGGGGGTGGATCCCGGGCTGTCGGTCGGGATCGGGACGACGGACATCCACATGGTCGACCTCGTGAGCGCCTACGGAGCGATCGCGAACGCGGGCGTCCTTGTCCCCCGCACGACGATCGTCAAGGTCATCGACCCGCAGGGGAACGTCATCTGGCCGCTCGAGGGCGCGTCGCCCAAGACCACGAAGGTCGTGAGCCCGCAGGCGGCGTACATCGTCACCAACATCCTCGCGTCGAACACCGACCCGGCCCAGAACCCGTTCTGGAGCGCACGGAAGCTCGTGAACGCGGCCGGCCTCCGGCGGCCCGCGGCGCTCAAGACCGGGACGACGGACTCCACGATCGACCTCACGGCGGTCGGCTTCATCGCGCCCCCCAAGGACAAGACGAAGTACGCGATCGTCACGGGCGCGTGGATGGGCAACAGCGACAACAGCGCGCCCCCGGAGGGCGTCGTCGCGCTCGAGTCGGCCGCGACGCTCTGGCAGGAGTTCATGAACGAGACCACGAAGTCGCTCGCCATGGCGGACTTCGTCCGTCCGTCCGGCATCGTCGAGGCGACGATCGACGCGAACAGCGGGATGAAGCCGGGCCCGTACACGGCGCACACGGTGAAGGAGATCTTCATCGACGGGACGCAGCCGACCAAGGCGGACGACACGAAGGTCGGCGTCGAGATCGACAAGGAGAGCGGCCTCCTGTGGCAGGAGGGCTGCGTCGGGCCGAAGGAGACGAGGGGCTTCCTCGACCTCTCCTCGGTGGAGGCGAGCTTCCCGCAGTGGCAGCCGTACAACCAGGGCTGGATCGACCGCGCGAAGAGGGGCTCCGGCGTCCGCGGCGGTCCGCAGCGCACGCCGACGACCTACTTCTACCAGACCGGCGGCTGGATGCCGTTCGGGGCGTCCTGGGGCGCGCCGTTCGCGCCGACCGAGACCTGCGAGGTAGCCGCGCCGTCGGAGGAGCCGCTCCCGACCGACGGGGAGTTCCCCTTCCCGTCGGACTCGTTCGACCCGTTCCCGTTCCCCTCGGGGCAGTAAGCCCAGGAGCCGCGGGCGGAACTCCGGCGGCGGGCTGCGTCCGGATCTCCGCGTCAGAGCTCGACGACGGTCGCCCCGTCGCCCCCCTCCCCTCGCCCGCCCGGCCGCCACGACCGGACCAGCGGGTGGCCGGCCAGCTGGCCGCGGACTGCATCGCGGAGCGCGCCCGTCCCGAGACCGTGGACGATCGTCGCCCGCGGCAGGCCGGCGAGCGACGCGTCGTCGAGGTAGCGTCCCAGGAGCTCGAGCGCCTCGTCGACGCGCGCGCCGCGCATGTCGAGCGACGACGCGACGGTGCGGGCGCGCTCGAGCCGTAGCGCCGGGATCGATCCGCTCGACTCCTCCCCCGGCCGCAGGCCCCGGGCGGGCCGCGCCTCGTCGCCGGCGCTCATCGCAGGGACGAGGTCATCGACCTCGGCCGTCACCCGCAACCCGCCGACCTCGAGCGTCGCTCGCCTTCCGCCGCGGTCGAGCGCCGCGAGGCGGCCCTCCCAGCCGCGGCTCCGGCTCCGCGCTCGCATCCCCACGCGCCAGGCGACCGGGCCGATCACGGCAGGCTCCGCCGCGGGCTCGTCGGAGACGGGGAGCTGTGCGAGCAGGTCGTCGACCACCGCGACGAGCCGGTCCAGCGTCGGCGCGGTGAGCGCCTCGCGCTCCAGCCGCGCGCGCGCCGCCGTGACCTCGTCGCGCATCGCGCCCACGATGCGGTCGC
>JBAWVU010000125.1:0-7044 GCA_037147135.1 Chloroflexota bacterium | reverse complement strand
GGAGGAGGTGGCCGAACGGTACGGCCCCGAGCTCGCGGCCTGGCGGCGGCGCCCTCGTGACGCCCACGCGCCCGGCGGCGAGCCCCTGAATGCCGTCGATGCGCGCATCCGGGCGGGCATCGCGCCGCTCCTCGCGACGCTCGCCGACGGGCGGGAACCCGGGACGCTCGATCGTCCCCATGTCATCGGCTACGACGCGGCCGCGAGCGACACGCCGTGGGCGGTGCTCGTCGGTCACGACGGCAGCTTCAAGGTCCTCCTGCTCGCGCTCCTCGAGCTGCCACTCGACGCCTTCTGGCGGCTGCCGTTCGCTCTCACGGGGATCAGCGTCGTGCAGATCCGCGGCGGACGGGCATCGCTGCGCCTCCACAACGCGGTCGACCACCTCTCGCCGCTCGCGGAGAGTCCGCCGACCCCCGACCGCGCCCCCGGCGCCCTGTAGCGACGCGGGCGGCGGGGCCCGCGGCGCCCCCGACGCGTCCGCCCGGCGCGAGTCACGCAGCGATGCGGGCGGACGCGCCCCGGCCGTGTCCGCGAAGGCCCCTCAGCCCGGCGGGCGGTCGCGCCCGCGGAACAGGAGCCCGAGGAGCCGGACCCGGAGCCGCCGCTGCGCGGCGCCGAGCTGGCGGAGCCGGTCGGGGCCGATCTCGCGGTGCGCGTAGGTGGATTCGACCTTCGCCGCGGCGACGAGGGTGAGCTCCGGCCGGACCGAGGGGAGGAGCTCACCGAGGCTCCCGGCGTATTCGTACACGGTCTGGCTTGGGCGCGGCCCGTGCCCGAGACGGCCGGCGATCCTCGCGACCGTCGCGTACACGGCGTCCGGTGCGGCCGGAGCGGGCGGGCGACGGACGAAGGCCACGATCGCGAGCGCGATGAACGCGACGAGGACGAGGAGGCCCGAGACGAGGAGGAGGTTCCCCGCGTCTCCCCCACCCCCTGTCGTCGCGCCCGTGCTGCCCGGCTTGACCGTCCGGCGCGGATCCCGCTCGCCGTTGTCGGTCACGAAGCTCGTGCTCGGCGTGGGCGTGGCCGACGGCATCGGGACGGGCGGACCGGCCGGCAGGCTCGTGTCCTGGCCGACGCCGCCCCCGGTCGGGTCGAAGTCGATCCACCCGAACGACGGGAAGTAGACCTCGACCCACGCATGGGAGCGGTTGCGGCGGATCAGCTCGACGCCGTTCGCGTCGCGGTCGCCGGGGAGGAAGCCCTCGACGAACCGGGTCGGGATCCCGCGCTCGCGCAGCATCATCGCCATCGTGCTCGCGTAGTACTCGCAGTAGCCCCGCCGCGAGACGACGAAGCACTCGACGATGCCCTTGTCGCCGCACCGGATGTCCGTCACGTCGGTGTCGTACGTGAAGTTCGCCGGATCGCGGAGGAACCGCTCGACCGCACGGGCGAGGTCGTACGGGTTCGTCGCGCCGCTCTCGGCCTCGATCCGGTCGAGCAGGAGGCGCGTCTCCGTCCCGATCGTGCCGGGGAGCACCGTCGAGTACGTGGCGAGGACCGCGTCCGGGTAGTCCTGGCCCGCCGCGCGAAGCTTGTTCGCCGTCAGGCCAGCGGGGTCGCCCGGGTCGATGTCCGGCACGAGCGCGGTGACGTGGTACGTGCGGCCGGCGTCCGGGGCCATGATCGTCGCGAAGAACGTCCCATCCGTGCCCGCGTCGATGACGGTGAGCCGCGTCGGCCGATCGATCGTCGCCGGACCGTTGGGGCTCAGGATGAGCCTGGGGGCGGCCTCCGACGGGGTCATCTCGAAGGTGACCTCGCGACGGCTCGCGGCCGGGTCGATCGCCTCGAGGGTCGATCCGAGCGTGGAGTCGCCCGCTGCGATCCGCACGTCCTTCGTGTCCGTCCAGCTCCAGGCATCCCCGGAGAACTCGTCGTACGCGACGGCCCGCCACGAGTAGCTGCCGTCGTCGGGGACCCGGATCGTCGCGACGGGCGTGTCATCCGTCCGCCATGACCCGCTGATGGCGGCCGTCTGGCCGAACACGATGCCGCCGACGCGCGTCCCTGGACCGCCGCCGGGAAGCAGCCGAGAGATCTGGCTGCCGAACTCGATGACCCGCTGGTCCACGCCGTCCCACGCCGCGCCGAGGGGCGCGGATGACGCGACGTTCGTGAGCACGAGGGCGCCCACGATACAGACGACGACGAACGTGAGGCCCGCGCGCATGAAGGTCCCGGCCGTCCGCGCGACCTCGTCGACCCGGTGCCGAGCCCATGCCCCCTCCTCGTCCGCGACGTGGAGCCGCACCACGAGGAGGAGTGCGGCGATGCTGAAGATGACGAGGAAGTAGAACTGGTCGCGCACCGTGATGGCCATGTTCGCGACGAGGACGGTCCCGACGGCCAGGACGGCGTTCGTCGGGCGGTGATGGCGGAAGGTGGTCCACGAGGCGAAGAACGCGGTCGCCCACGTGATCCCGCCGAGGATGAGGAGGAAGTGGCCCACCTGGGGCGTCGTCGCCCGGCCGCGCCAGACGAGGTCGAAGTAGGCTTCGATGGTCGACGTCGACGCCGCGTGCACGAAGGCGGGGATGCCGCCGGCCTTCGGGGCGATCGTCATCCCGATCGCAACGAGGAGGACGAAGGCGGCGAGCGCGGCGTTGAGCGTGAACGCGACCCCGCGCGGCCACCGCGCTTTCGCGGCGATCAGGCCAAAGACGACCGCGGGGACCACGATCCAGGCGAGGAAGTCGGTGTACTCGTTGCGGCCGAGGACCCACCGCGCGTCGTCGATCGACCACGCCATCGTGAGCGACATGACGACGAGCAGGACGAGGCTCGCCCAGCCCTCGGCCGGACCCGCCACGAGGCGGCGCAGGGTCTCGGACGCGGTCTCGTCGCGCGCGACCGATGCGCCCGGCGAGCTCATGCGGGTGCCCTGCCGAGGGCTCGCGAGGTCATGCGAGCGCCTCTCCGAGGGCATCGCCGGAGCGGACCACGAACGTCCGCAGGTCGTACTCCGCGAGCTCATGGCGGAGGGCGCGGAAGGCCTGCTCGGCCTCGGCCACCTCGGGATCCGTGCCCGGCGGAGCCAGCCCGACGGCCGCCCGGACCTTGCCGTCTGGGGTCGGGCCGGCGGAAGCGGTGCCGGCAGGGGTCGAGCCGACGGGGAGCGCGCGGCGCCGTCGCCCAGGCTTCTGGCCGGCGGAACGGCCGGCGACCTTGCGGCTCGTGCCCAGGAAGCTCGACGCGTCGAGGAGGATGACGACGCAGCCGATGCCGCGGGCGCGGAGGGACGCGAGCGGTCGGATCCATTCGCGCTCGTCCGACGAGGTGACGACCACGACGGTCATCCCTCGGCGGAGGCGCGGGAATGTCGTCACGAGGGCCTCGACGAGCGGGGCCGGACCATCTCCTTCGACCGCCGCGAGGAGCTGCATGACCTTGAGCCGCTGCCGGGGTCCCCGGTCCGCGGGGAGCGTGGTGGCCCGGTGGCAGTTCGACGTGACGCCGACCGCCCGCTTCTCCGCGAGTGCCTTGTCGGCGATCGATGCCGCCACGCGCACGCCGACCTCCACGGTCGACCGGTCCCCCGTCCCCTCCTGCACGTCGGCGTCGAGGTCGAGGAAGATCCACACGTCGGCCGTCTGCTCGAGGTCGAACTCCTTCACCTGGATCTCGCCGTGGCGTGCCGTCGTGCGCCAGTGGATCCGGTTGAACGAGTCTCCCGGCGCGTACGGTCGGACGGTCGTGGCGAGCGGCGTCGTCTGGAGCGCCCGCTCTCGCGAGGCATGGCTGCCCTCGATGCTGGCCGACGGGATCCGCCAGTGCGGGAGTCGCTCGATCCGCGGGTAGACGACGACGTTCACGCCGTGGCCGACGCCCGCGACCGCCTCGAACAGGCCGAACGGGTCGCCGGTCCGGATCTGGAGCGGGTCGATGCGGAAGTGGCCACGTCGGGTGAGCGGGACCTTCGCGATCCATGACCGCTCGGCGCGCGGGCCGAGCGAGATCGCCCGCCCCGGCAGCGGGACCGGGAGCGTCGACGGGTTGTGCGCCTCCAGCCAGAGCTTGGGGAGCCGGCCGACGCTGCGGATCGTGTACGTGACGCGAAGCTGGTCGCCGACGTTCCCGTGGACCTGCGCGACGACGAACCCGGCTTCGAGGTCGGAGAGGCCGAGGCGGGTGACCAGGTAGCTCCCGCCGATGACGAGCGTCCCGAGATAGACGAGGTAGAAGAGGAACGGGAGCCCGGTCGAGAACGCCGCGATCACGAGGATCGTCCCGACGAGGAGGAACGGGAGGCGGCGGAGCATGTCAGCGGGTCGCGGTCGTCGCCGAGCTCAGCGGGCGCCGGGCTCCATCGCGTTGATCTCGCGCGGCCCACCGACGCGGCCGGCAGGGCGGTCGGTAGCCACCGGCACGGCGTCGAGCACCTCGCGGACGATCTGGCCGGCTTCGACGTCCCGGATCGTCGAGCTCGTCTTCACGATGAGGCGATGCCCGAGTGCGGGCTCGGCGAGCTCCTTGATGTCGTCGGGGATGACGTAGTCGCGCCCGAGGAGCGCGGCGAGCGCCTGCCCGGCCCGATAGAGGGCGATCGAGCCTCGCGGCGAGGCGCCGAGGTAGACGTCGGGATGGGTCCGCGTGGCGTTCACGAGCCGGACGATGTACTCGCTCACCGCGGGGTCCACGTAGATGTCCCGGACTGCTGCCTGGAGGTCCCGCAGCTCCGCGGCGGTGCAGACCTCGGACAGGTCGTCGAGCGGGTGCGAGCGCTTCTGCTCGTCGAGGATGACGATCTCCTCGGCGGGCCCCGGGTAGCCCATCCGGAGCTTGAGCATGAACCGGTCGAGCTGTGCCTCGGGGAGCGCGAACGTCCCCTCGTACTCGATCGGGTTCTGCGTCGCGATGACGATGAACGGCTCCGGCATCTTGTGCGTCGTCCCGTCGATCGTGGACTGGCGCTCCTCCATGCACTCGAGGAGCGCGGACTGTGTCTTGGGGGTGGCGCGGTTGATCTCGTCCGCGAGGACGACCTGGGCCATGATCGGCCCGGCCCGGAACTCGAACTCCTGCGTCTTCTGGTTGTAGATCGAGAGCCCCGTGACGTCGGACGGGAGCAGGTCCGGCGTGAACTGGATGCGCCGGAAGGAGCAGCCGAGGCTGCGCGCGATCGCCTTCGCGAGCACGGTCTTGCCGGTGCCGGGGACGTCCTCGATGAGGAGGTGGCCGCGGGAGAAGAGCGCGACGAGTGCGAGCCGCACCTCGCGGTGCTTGCCGACGATGACGCGCTCGACGTTGGACTGGACGCGCTCGCCGGACTCGTGGATCTTGGGCACTCGTCGACCTCCGTGCGGGGGCGGCTGCGGGACGCGACGCAGGCTCGGAGGCCCCCGCGGATACGGATAGTACGTCCGAAGCCGTGATGTGGTTCCCGGAGTCGACCGGCTGATCGGGCGTGGCCGAGCGTCGGGCGAGCGGTCAGCCGCGGACGAGCGTGAGGCGGCCCATCCGAAGGGCCGGCACGCGGGTCAGCGTCCCGCCTCCGCGAAGAAGGCGCGCATGAGCAGGCCGGCGATCGGCGACGCGCGGGTCGCACCGCTCCCCCCGCCCTCGACGAGGACGGCGATCGCGATCTGCGGATCGTTCGCCGGGGCGAAGCCTATGAACCACGAGTGCGGCTCACCCGAGCCGCCGGTCTCGGCGGTCCCGGACTTCCCGGCCGTGAGGATGCCCGGCACCTTGGCCCCGGTCGTGAAGAGGCGCCCGTACTCGCCCTCGACGGCGAGTGTCATCGCGTCGCGGATCGGGCGCGCGATCGATGGGTCCATCACGCGTCGCCACTCCTGCGGGCCCCGCTCCGTGACGGTCGCGCCGTCGGGCGAGACGATGGCCGTGACGACCCGCGGCCGCATCAGGAGCCCGTCGTTCGCGACGGCCGCCGCGACGAGTGCCATCTGGAGCGGCGTCGCGAGCGTCTCGCCTTGCCCATACGCGGCGTTCGCGAGCTCGACGCGGTCGCTGAAGCCGCCGCCGTAGTCACCGCCGCCGTTCGTCACCTGGCTCACCGCCGTCGGCAGGTCGTACGGGAGCGGCGCGCCGAACCCGACGCCTGCCGCCCAGTCGGTGAGCGCCTGCCCCCCGGCCGCCATGCCGGCGAGGGCATAGAAGATGCTGCATGAGACCTCCGTCGCCTCGGCGAGGGGGAGCGGCTTCGGCTGCGTGAAGGGGTGATGGCCGTCCCGCACGCGATACCCGTCGACGTCGAGGCCCGTGCGCTCGGCGGGCGGCTGCTCCGCGTACGTCGTCGCCGGCGTGATCGCGCCCGACCCGAGGGCCGCGATGGCGGTGACGATCTTGAAGACCGAGCCGGGCACGTAGAGGCCCTGGGTCGGCCGCGGGAGGAGGGGCGAGGTCGGGTCCACCCGCAGCGCCGCGAAATACGCCGGATCCGCGGCGGGGTCGGCGATGGTGTTCGCGTCGTATGTCGGCGTGGACGCGTCCACGAGGACCTCGCCCGTCCGCGGGTCGAGCATGACGACGGCACCGCGGTCGTCCCCGAGGAGCTCGACGGCGAGCTTCTGGAGCGGGAGCGAGAGCGACGTCCGAAGGTCGTTCCCCCGGAGGCGACGCGACGGGTCGAGGTGGTCGAGGATGTCGCCGATCGGGTCCGGATCGCGGCGCCCGGCGAGCTCGGCGTCGAACGTGCGCTCCAGGCCGGCCGTCCCGTATCGCCGTGACGCGTAGCCGACGACGCCGGTCGTCGAGTCGCTGGCGTACACCCGGTACGGCTCCCCATCCTCGCTCCGGCGGCTGGCCGCGAGCACGCGCCCATCGCGATCCCGGATGATCCCCCGGACGGTGTTCCGACTCCGCGCGATGTTCGCCGCATCCGCCGGGTCGGTCGTGAGGTCGGGGGCGCGGACGACCTGCCACCACGTCGCGCCAGCGGCGATGACCGCCACCGCGAGGATCGCGGCGACCATCGTCCGGCTGACGCTCCGTCCCATCGTGGGGTCGTGCCCGGTGACGGGGACCCCGCCGGTGCCGCGCCCGGTGACGGGGATGTCGCCGGTGCCGCTCATGCGC
>JBAWVU010000124.1:0-7083 GCA_037147135.1 Chloroflexota bacterium | reverse complement strand
TGGACGAGCCCGACCCGCGACGGCGGCCCCGTGGTCGACGGCGAGGCGGACGCCCTCATCGCCCACCCCGACCTCGGGATCCTCGTCCTCGAGGTGAAGTCCGGCGAGCCATCGCGCGACGGGGCGCACCGCTGGTACATCGGGCCCAACGAGCTTCCTCGATCGCCGTTCGAGCAGGCGAAGGCGAACAAGCACGCCCTCCTCCGACGGTTCCGGGCACTGCCGGGCTGGCCTCGCGACTCCGAGCCGCACGCCGGCCACGGCGTCGCGTTTCCCGAGGTCGACCTCGCGAGCCTTCCTCGACGGCACGCGCTCCTGGGGCCCGACGTCGACGGCCATCTCATCCTCGATGCCGAGGCGCTCGAGTCGGCGGAGGCGACCCGCGCCTGGGTGGAGGCCACCTGTGCGTACTGGCTCGGTGACGGGACGAAGGGGATCCCGCTCGGGCCCGCTGGGATGCGTCTCCTCGACGGGCTCCTCGCACCGCACTGGACGCTCCACCGGCTCGTCCGGGGGCGGATCGAGGACGACCGCGACGAGCTCCTCGCCGCGACCCATGCCCAGAAGCTCAACCTCGACCGCTCGAGGCAGACACGCCGGCTCGAGGTCGTCGGCCCGGCGGGGTCCGGGAAGTCGATGCTCGCCGCGGAGCGGGCTCGCCGGCTCGCGGCCGAGGGATACCGGACGCTCCTCGTCTGCTTCAACCAGCCGCTCGCGACCGCCCTCGGACGGGACCTCGCCGACGCGCCGGCACCGGGTGGGCTCGTCGTCTCGACGTTCCATCGCCTCTGCGAGACGGTCGCGGCCCGCGCGGGGACGCTCCCGCCGCGCCCGGACCCCGTCTCCCGAGATTGGTTCGACGAGATCCTGCCCGCGGCCCTCGGGCGGGCGATCGACTCGCTCCCGGGCGAGCGGTTCCACGCGCTGATCGTCGACGAGGGCCAGGACTTCGAGCTCGACTGGCTCCTCCTCGTTCAGGCCCTCCTCCGCGATCCCGACGAGGACGTCCTCTGGGTCTTCCACGACCCCGGGCAGGCGATCCGCTGTTCCGATGTCGTCGGGCAGCTCGGCCTCGAGCGGATGGAGCTGTACGAGAACCTCCGGAACCCTGGCTCGATCGCGGCGCTCGCGAACCGCTTCTACCGGGGCGACCAGCCGATCGAGGAGGTGATGCGGGAGCCGGACGCGGCCGAAGACGATGCTCCGGCGACCGCCCGCTACCGGGTGATCGAGGCCGAGCGTGGCCGACCGACGGTCGAGGCGGTTCGCAAGGAGTTCCACCGCCTCATCGTCGACGAGGAGGTCCGGACCTGGCAGATCGTCGTCCTCTCCGGGACGAGCGCCGTGAAGAGCGATATCTGGGCCACCCGGACGTTCGGGAACGTCATGCTCTGGAACGAGGCGCTCAACGACGACGGGACATCCCGCGGCCTCGCGCCCGAGGAGGTGCCCGACGATCCATCGGACGCCGTCCTCTTCGAGACGATCCGCCGCTTCAAGGGCCTCGAGCGACCGGTCGTCATCCTCGCCGAGCTCCCGACCGAGGGCGACCGGCTCGACGAGCTCATCTATGTCGCACTGACGCGCCCGACCACCGAGCTCGTCGTCGTTGCGCCACGGGAGCTGGCGGGGCGCTTCGCGTAGTCGGGCAGTGCCGGAACCCGAGCCAGAGGACAGGCCTGAGCTCTCGGTCATCCACGTGGCGTACGACACCTGCGGGGCCGGGGCTTCCAGCCGCGAGGAACGCGATCCCCGAGGAAGGGGACGCCGCCGATCTCCCCGGCGTCCTCGATGACGGGAAGCACGCGGCCCTGCTTCGCGGAGCGCCGCGCTGCGCGGCGGGACTCGCCTTCGATCTGAATGAGGGACACCACGTCAGGACTCCGTGGTGCCGTGGAGAAGCGGGCCCATGAACCGCGTCCCGACCACCTTCGGGGGGTCGTCGTCCGCCCACTCCCACGGTGCATCGGCGTACCCGTCCAGGCAGCCGATGATCCGGTCCCGCAGCGCGGCGATGGCGGCGTGGGCCTCGGACGTGAGCCAGCCGGGGTGCTCGCACGACTGGTATTCGTAGCAGTCGATGAGCTTGAGCGCCTCGACGGCCGTCGGCCGGCGGCGGGGCCGGACGTGGCGATAGGGCGCTTCCCAGTACGGCACGATGGGGCCGGGGAGCGTCGCGTGCGCGTCGTCCCGGTAGCGGTGGCGGACGGACGCGACACACTCTGCGGTGAGCATCTCGCCGATCACGTCGGCCGTCTCGCGGGTCGCGTGCCGGGTGCCGTCGGGACCCGGCCAGGAGCAGGACCATGCGGTGTCAGGGGCGACCGGCACCCCGGCCGGACCGTCGAGCGCGAGGGCGACCATCGCCGCGATGTGCGGCAGGGCAACGACGTAGGCCGACATCAGGACTCCTTCGGGTCGCTCGGCGTGGTCATGCCCGTGATGGCCCACGGGGGGAGTTCGACTCGCACGTCTTCCCCCGCGCTGAGCGCGTACCCGATGTCGCGCATGGGACGGTGGTCGCCCGCGAACTCGACCACGCGCCCGTGGTCGTCGGACCCGGTGGCGTAGCCGACGGTGGACATGGCCGGGATGGGCACGGCGGTGACGGTCACGATCATCGGGTCATGCCTCCTCGGGGTTGCCGATCGCAGGTGGCATCGCGGTCACCTCGGAGGCCAGCTCCTCGACCGCCTCCCCGGGGGGAAGGGCCTGCCGTGGCGTCCACTTCGACGCCCGGGACCTGGGCGCGAGAAGGTCGATGGACGATGCGCGGACCTCGGTCGTGTAGTGGCGTGTCCCCTGATCGTCATCCCACGTTCGCGTGCGGATGGAGCCTGTGACCGCGACGAGGTCGCCCTTCGCGAGGTGCTGCCCTGCGGCTGCTTTGAGGGTGTCCCGCGCGATGACGGCGTGGTACTCGACCTCCTCAGCCTCGCCGGGGAGGTACTCGGAGGTCGCGACGGCGAACGTGGTAGCGGTCATGCCGCCCGCCTGCAGGCGTGTCTCGGGGTCGTGTGTCAAGCGCCCGACGAGGTGGGCGGTGTTCATCGAATGGTCCCTTCCATGAGGCCGCGAGCATCGACGTCAGACGGGCCTGCGGGGCGACGCCCCGAGCGGACGCGCTCGGCGTCCATCGGAGCGCCAGCAGCGGGTGACAGGGGGTGGTGACGAGGCGGCACGGTCAGTTCGCCAGCTCTGCCCCGACTGCCCCGAACGGGCGGTACTTGTGTCGGCCGCGGTGACCGGCCACGTTGATGCAGAGCTGCTCACCGGTGGGATCGGCGTGCGCGCACGGCTGGGGATCGCTGCGGGCCTCTTCCGTCTCGTCCTCGTCACTGAAGAGAGCCGGGAAGGCATCCTTCGCCATCTCGTGGTTGGCGATGGCCAACACCATGACGGCGCAGCCAGACAGGAGTTCGCGATCCTCCGGGTCGAGGGGCGACACGACCTCGAGGGTCAGCTTGATGCCCATGTCCTACAGGACCTCCGTTCCGGCTCGTCGACGTGACGTGCTCGCGGAGGGGCTGGGAGCAGCGCCCAGCCCGACCGTGAGAGCGTCAGGCGACGCGCACGGCGGCCACGACCTCGGACCGGCAGGCGCGACCCTCGGGGGTGCGACGGGTCCGCTCGGGAACGGTGGCGCGGGGGGCGAGGAAGGCGACCTCGCCGGACATCACCGGCTCGGTGCGCTCGGATCTCATGGCACGTTCTCCCCATCCGTCCTGAGAGGAGCACCGTTCCCTCGGCGTGCCGCCGGGGGTCGGTTGCTGCGCCGGTCGTCGGGTCAGGCCCCTGCGGCGCTCTTGATGGGATGCCGACTCGGGGACCGGCGCGTGGAGACGCGCCCGTCCTTCGTCGGACCCTTCGACATCGTTCGCAGCGTTGGCACCGTTTCGGCCCCGGGTGGACCGCTGGTTGCCGCGCCTTCGTGGAGCTGCGTCTCTCCGGCGCTCTGGATGTATCGCTCTCGCGACCACTGCATTCTACTCCGGGAAGGGGTTCCTGACCACCCCGGCGATGGTCCGGGAGGACCCGGACCCTTCACCTTCCGCATGTCCCGCGACCCGTCTTCGATCGTCGAGCGGCGTCGCGACATCGCACCTGTCCAGCCCGTCGTGCTCGGGTTGGACCGGCGAGTAGCGCGCAGTGGCCGGGCGGCATCGACGTCGATCGCGGAGTGGCCCAGGGGTTCGACCGCGCGATGATCCCGAGGTGATCGCCGCTCGATAGCCTCTCGCCGCGCCCCGGCTCCGCGGCTTCGGGACGATCTCGCCAGAGGGGGCAGGCGACCAGCTCCGCGGGGAAGCGACCGGGGCGTCTGTTGTGTCGCTCGGCCCTTGCGTGGCACGCGATCGCGGCTCACGTTCACCGCAGCGGGAGGCTCTGACACGCGGCCCACACTCTGGCCGCCGGGACCGCGCCGAGCCACTGGCGAGACCGACCCGTGAAGCGTCCCGGGAGGCGAAGATGCGCCGAGCCACAGTGTTGGCCGTCGTGATGGTGCTGGCGCTTGGCGGCACCGTTCAGGCAGCGCCACGGGTCCCGATGGTGACGGGAGCGTACGCGTACCAGTATGGCGCGGGCACTTCGACAGTCCTGCTCGCTGCCCGCGGCGGCGATCCGGCGAGGGGCTCGCTCGCGTTCGCGGGTCCGTTCGGTTCCTTCAGGGGGCCGGTGACCTGCGTGACCGTCATCGGATCGGATGCGTGGGTCGCGGGCGAGATCACGGTCGGCGCCCCCGAGATCGCGGGCGTGGTCTACCACGGGTGGGCCGTCCGCGTCCATGACGGCGGCACGCCGGGCAGGAAGGGCGACACTGCCATCACCTTGATCGACCCCCCCGAGGTGTCGCTCGAGTACTGCCAGTCTGCGGACTCCTCGGTCGACGACTGGCAGGTTCCCGTGACGGGTGGCAATCTCGTCGTCCAGCCCGCTCGCTAGCTAGCGCGAGCGACTGGACGACGTCGAGCCCCTCGCCGAATACGCGATCCGCGAGGGGCTCTGACCATCCCCGGCTCTGGTCCCGATCACCTGACCGACGTTGGCGCGACGGGCCAACCGGAGCCGAGGAGGACTCGCGCCGACGCCTCGGTCGCGGGCTCACCGCCGAGGAGCTGGAGTGTGTGCTCTGGCGATACCCGGGGGAGTTGCCGGAGCACCCACGCTAGCTCTCGACCTCCGGTTCAACTCGCGGGGGTTCTGGAGCCTGAGTGTGGACATGTACACATCCGCCGTTGTTTCGGTGCACATCGCCGCTCGTGGCCGCTGTTGGCGGCATCCCTGTATGGGGATGAACCTGCCGGTGATGGCCGCGCTGAATGGGGACGATGACACGGGACGACGCGCAGCAGGCGCCGACGGAGGTCCGAGCGGAGGACCGGGGAGCCGACGCAGTCGCGGGGCCGCCGCCGGGAGATACCGGCGTGGGGCTTGACGCCTGCCGACATGCGGATAGACCCATCACCAGAGCCCCGATGCTATATTCCAGCGCGCAGGGACGATGAGTCCGTGGCCTCCCGAGCGGGAGTAGCTCAGCTGGCAGAGCGTCTGCTTCCCAAGCAGAAGGTCGCGGGTTCGAACCCCGTCTCCCGCTCCACTTCCCCACTCCATGCTCGCCAAGACACCCCAGCCGGGTGTCTTCTCGGGTTTCAGGCGCCCCGTGGGCCCGCTGCAACGCTCGCCGGCCATCGATCGCAGCGGACGACTGCCTCGGGTCGGGCGAGGGTGGACGGTGCCGGCTCGATGAACCACCAGGAGCCTGGATTCGGCGATGGCTTCGGCTGTCGTCTCGGCGACCGACAGCGGGATGATGGCGCCGAGTTCACCGGCCCACGGCCATGGGAAGGTCGCGAGACCCTGTCTTCACCTCGAAGGAGCCGATGGTGACCCTCGACCCGGAGGACCTCCGCCTCGCGGTCTACCGCGATCTCGCCCGGACCGGTCGGGCGCCGACGACGACGGAGCTCGCGGCTCGACTCGATCTCAGCGTGCCCGAGGTTCGCGACGGCCTCCACGCGCTCGCGGCGGCACGCCACTTCGTCCTGGACGCCGACGAACGAGTGCTCATGGCGCACCCATTCGCGACGATCCCGCTCGGCTTCTCGGTCATGGGCCGCGAGACACTCTGGTGGGGCGGCTGCGCGTGGGACTCATTTGCCCTTCCCCACCTGCTTGCCGACGAACCCGAGGTGCTCGTGTCGACGCGGTGTCCAGGCTGCGGGCGGGCACTCGCGTGGGTCGTCGGGCGCGATGCGCCGCCGGCTGGCGAGCAGGTCGCCCACTTCCTCATCCCGGTCAAGCGGATGTGGGGCGACGTCGTGCATACCTGCGGCAACCAGCGCCTGTTCTGTGGACGGGCGTGTGTGGAGAGCTGGCTTGCCGCGAGCGCCAACGAGCGCGGCTACGTCATGGATCTCGCAACCCTGTGGCGGTTGGCCAGCCACTGGTACGACGGCCGTCTCGAGCCCGGCTACACGCGTCGGGAGCCGGCGGCGGCTGCCACCTACTTCCAGAGCGTTGGGCTTCGGGGCCCGTTCTGGGGGTTGGACGACCAGCAGGGGAACCACCGACAGGCGGCACCGACCGCGACGTCATGACTATCGGTGATTCGCTCGCCCTTCCACGCTCGTGCTACTACGCTCATGATGGCAGGACTTCCCAAGCAGAATGGCGCGGGTCCCTTCCCCGTCTCACGCTCCACGTCCCTCTCCAAGAACATCAACGCGCCCTGCTTGCGGCTGCCCGGAAGGTCTGGGGGTGCGCATAACCGGGGCTTGTGGCACTGGACTCCCCGGGTGCGGCGATGGCCAGATTCCTGAGTACGTTCGTTCGCTCCGTATCGGACAGGGACGCCCAGGAACGGCTCGCCATCGAGGAGCTGCACGATGAACAGGCACCGGGTGCGCACGGTCGTCGGGGTGCTCGGGTTGACGCTCGCCCTGGTGCTTCCCGTTCCGTCGACGTCGGTGCACGCTGCGAAGCCGGGCGGGGGGTCGCAGTGTCCGATCACGCAGAGCACTGACTTCGTCATCTACGGACAGACGCTCAAGGGTGGAGTCGGGACCAGCAGCAAGAGCTGGA
>JBAWVU010000123.1:0-7096 GCA_037147135.1 Chloroflexota bacterium | reverse complement strand
GCATGTCGGTGATGAAGGTCCCGAACCCGACGATCCGGTTCACCGGCGCCTTGAGCCGGAAGAAGACGAGGCCGCCGCGCGGCACCGCGTGGAAGCGCTCCTGCGCGGACGGGCGCCAGAAGTTCACGTTGTCGATCGGCTCGCCGGGGCCCGCGAGCGCGCGAAGGAGGTCGAACCACCGCCTGTCGGTGGCCATGACGAAGGCCTGGCTGGACCTGGCTCCCGACGCCGTCACGCGCGCCCCCTGCTTGCCCGCGAGGCCCGAGGCGGCCGGCCTCGGGCCGAGGAGTAGAGCCTACCGCGGCGCCCGGCGGGCGATCGCCACTTCCGCCGCGTCACGACCGCCGGCCGGTGGTGGCATCGAGCGGACCACGGGCCCGTGCCACCCCATCGTGAAGCCCGCGGTGATCCCGGGCGACGTCCCGAGAGGGCGACGGCGCCCACCCTTTCGTCGTGTCGAAGCAGCATCCGGGCAGCCGGTTGACTGGCCTGCCGTGCTGTAGATGGAGTTGCTACAACTCGTGTTGTAGTTAGTGGGAAAGGGCACGCAGACTCCGATCATCGCTCGACCGGCTGGGCTGTTCGATCGCGAGGTGGAGTCGTGGACGGACCGGTACGCGTCCGTGCGGACGCTGGGAGGTCGGCCCCGCAAGGTCGGCTTCGTCCAGGTCAGCGACCCGCAGGCCAGGCAGAGCTTCGAGCTCGATGTCGTCGCCGAGGCGGACGGCGAGAAGGTCGACGGCAAGCCCGTCCTCCTCGCGATCGGCGAGGCCAAGTCCAGCGATGCTCCCAGGACGGTCGCGGACATCGCCCGGCTGGAGCGGCTGCGCGGGCTCCTCGCCGCGCGGGCCGAGGTGGGGCGGGCACGGCTGCTCCTGTTCAGCCGATCGGGGTTCGATGCAGACGTCATCACCCACGCACGTCGCCGCGGAGACGTCGAGCTCGTGGACCTCGCGCGCCTGTACGACGGGGACTGAACCTCTCGTCTACTGGCTGGCGAGGCGGGCGCGGAGGTCCGGGACGGGAACGAAGACATACTGCCGTCCCACTCGACGGCGTTCGAGCAGGTTCCGACGCTCGAGATCGATGAGATCGGTCCGTGCCGACTGTCGCACGACCCGATGGCTCCTCGCGTGGGACTGGAACGTGTACTCGGCATCCGCGTGCCCCAGTGCATGCGTGAGGAGCGCGATCTGGCGGTGGTTGAGGTCGGTCCGCTTCAGCAGCTCGACCGTCTCGCGAACCTCCTCCATCTTCCGGCGGAGGTAGTCGAGGAGCGCTTCGATCGCCCGCCGGATGAGGACGAGTTGATGGAGCAGGAAGTACGTCGCGTCGAACCCATCCGTCTCGGTGTACAGGAAGGCTCGCGCGTACTGCATCGGCGCCTTGACCAGCAGTCTCGAGATCGTGACGTACTCAAAGAGCCAGTACCCCTGCGCGAGCATCTCCCGGTAGAACAGCGCACGCGCGGTCCGGCCGTTGCCGTCCTCGAACGGGTGGTCGTAGGCGAGCCAGAGGTGCAGCAGGATCGCCCGGACGACCGGATGCACGAACCCGTCGGCCCCCTCGCCATTCGCGAATCGGCACATCCGGACGAGACGATCAAGAAGCTCGCTCGCGGGGGGCGGAACGTGCGCCACATCGCCGTCCGGTCCGAGCACGACCACCCGGCCCTCATCCGGCCGCTGGAGACGTCCCGCGGCCGTCGGGTCGTCGCGGGTGCCCTCGACGAGGATCCGATGGAGCTCGAAGACGTCGTCCGGCGTCAGCGATGAGATGGCCATCCGCGGAACGGTCGACATCGCCAGGTAGTTGCTGAGGATCATCCGCTCGCTTCGATCTCTGGGCTGGCGGCCGGTCCGGAGCATCTCCTTGGCGACCTTCCGCGTCGAGCTCGCTCCCTCGAGCTGGCTCGACGTGATCGCCTCCTCGAACAGCGAGTTGACCAGGTATCGGCGACGGTCCCCCGGGTCGCGGATCGTCTCCGTGACGAGGATCTCGCCGGACGCATGCTGATCGATCCAGTGCAGGTGCTCGAGGACGGGATCGGGCAGTGCGTATCGGAACGGGATGCCGTCGGCCGAGACGAGGGGGAATGGACGTCCCAGGGGCCCCCGCGCCAGCTTGATCCCCATCCACCACGTCCGCCGATCCAGGTCCGCCGGCGGCGTCTTGTGGCGGACCTGGTCCCAGTGGAGGTACTCGCCCTCGACCAACGGACCGATCCCCGCGCCGAGGACCCGAGGCATGACGACGTTGAGGTCAGCTGCCTCCTGCATGAGCTCGAGGAGTGTCGGCGCCTGCTGGGGGATCCGCATGTGCCAGCTCACCGCTAACTGCCGCCAAGTTAGCACTACGATACTCCCAATGTGCTAACTGCGCCTCACTTGGCACTTATCCGGCGGTTGCGGAGCATCTGTCCCGTTGCGGGCGGTGCCTCCCGTCGCCCGGCGTGCTCGGTCACCGGCGTCAGATCGCCCGACGGTTGACGCTGTGACTTCTATGTCATAGGCTCGGCGGGGCAAGGAGGACGATGTGCCCAGACCGCAGGAGCCCGACTTCCTCGACGAGCTCGTCGTCGACGGCACGGCGCTGGATGCGGGCTTCCCAGCCCTCTACGAGGCCGCGAGAGAGCGACGGGCGTTCATCCGGCAGCTGGCGGCCAGCCGCGAGGCAGCGGGGCTCTCCCAGTCCGAGGTCGCGCGGCGCATGGGCGTCCTCCCGTCGGTCGTGTCGCGCTTCGAGTCAGGCTCGGATCCGCGTCACTCGACGGAAGACCGGTACGTCGCTGCGATCGGCGGTCGCGTGCTCCGGTCGATCGTGATGAACGACACTGCCCCCGACGGGTAGGCTGCCGGCGGTCGGCTACGGCGCGGGCGCCAGGGGAGCGGGGTGCCGTCGCGCGCAGTCGGCGTCCGTCGGATGCGATCGGCGATGGTTCCCGGCGATACACACCCGGATTGACACGTCGTTGTGGACGTCTCACACTTGGTGCGTGGCGCGGACGAAGCGGACGTACAACCTCCCGGATCGGACGGTCGCGCTCGTGCGCGAGCTGTCGGCCGGGTACGGGGTGGCTGACACCCAGGACGCAGTGGTGGAGCTCGCGGTGGACGAGCTGGCCCGACGCCTTCGCGAGTCCGAGGAGGCCGACGTGTGGGCGACCGCGCCGGCCGACCCGGAGTTCGTGTCGGAGGTCCAGGCGATCGAACGGGAGTTCGCCTCCGCGGACGCCGAGACGTGGCCGGCGGAGTGACCGGCCGACCGCCGCAGATGACGGGCACAGGGCGGCTTCGGTGGGCGGTGGTCCGGACGCGGCTCGATCCTGCGATCGGCCACGAGCAGGGCGGGACTCGTCGCGCCCTCGTCATCTCCGCGGAGCCGTTCCATCGCGCCCGTCTCGCGACCGTCCTGCCGATCACCTCGTCCCGGGGCGAACCCCGGTACCCTGCGGAGGTGGCGATCGGCGTCGGCGAGGCTGGCCAGACGAGGGCCGGCGTGATCCTCTGCCACCAGGTCCGAACGGTCTCGCTCGACCGGCTGATGGGACCGGCCCCGGAGGGCTACGTGAGCTCCCATGCGACCCGTGCTGCGGTGCGAGCAGCGCTCGCACACCACCTGGGGCTGGACATCCCGGCGATCGCGGATGGCGCGCGATCGGTGCGCCGGTAGCCGTCGGCAGCCTCCCGGCGCTCAGGCCTCCCCCGCGGGGTACCTCCTCGACCTCATCCACGCGGACGACCGATGGGCCGGCTCGCATGTGAAGCGGCCGGGCTCAGTGCACGCGCTCCTCGAGGCCCTGCCAGAACGGCTCCCGGAGCTCCGCCTTGAGCACCTTGCCGGTGCCGCCCTTGGGCAGCGACTCCCGGAAGTGGAACTCGCGCGGGACCTTGAACCGGGCCAGGTGCTGCTTGCAGTAGGTCTTGAGCTCGCTGGACGTGGCGGTCGCGCCCGGCTTGAGCACGACGATCGCGACCGGTGCCTCGCCGAACCGCTCGTCCGGCACCGCCACCACGGCACATTCCAGCACGGCCGGATGACCCGCCAGCGCATTCTCGACATCGACCGACGAGATGTTCTGGCCGCCCCGGATGACCACGTCCTTGGACCGGTCCTTGATGACCACGTAGCCCGCCTCGTCCAGCGTGGCCATGTCGCCGGTGTGCAGCCAACCGTCATGGATGGCCGCAGCCGTCCCGTCCGGATCGCGGTAGTAGCCCTGCATGACGGTGTTGCCGCGGACGACGATCTCGCCGATCTGCTCGCCATCCGGGCGGACGTCCGAGCCGTTCGACTCCACCACCCGCATCGAGACCCCCGGGATCGGCCAGCCGGTCATCGACTGGCGCTCGCGGCGATGGTCCGGCGGCTCCTTCTCCGTGAGTTCCGCTCGAGGCTGCGCGAGCGTGAGGATCGGGCTGGTCTCGGTCAGGCCATAGCCGACGATCGCCTGGACCCCGAACTCCTCCTCGAGTGCCCGGATGAGCGCCGGTGACGACGGCGATCCGCCGATGATCAGCTGCCGCAGGCTCGAGAGATCGAAGCTCGACCGTTCGTGGTGATGGAGGACGGCCTGGAAGATCGCGGGCACGCCGATGAGGCGCGTCACCCGGTGTCGCTCGATCTGCTGCATCGCCGCGACAGGATCGAACCGGCGGAGCATGACGTGCCGTCCCCCGATCAGGGTGAGGAAATGGGGCACGCCCCAGCCGTTGACGTGGAACATCGGGACGACGTGCAGCACCACGTCGCCCTCGTCGAAGCGGAGGGCGAGCTGGGCGTTGAGGGCGTGAAGGTAGAGCGCCCGCTGGCTGAGTGCCACGCCCTTGGGGAGGCCCGTCGTCCCGCTCGTGTAGAACAGCTCCGCGATCGCGTTCTCGTCCACCTGCGGGTGGCGCGGTTCCACGGAGCCGCCGGCGAGCAGTGCTTCGTACTCGTCGGCGGCGACCCCGCCGCGCTCTCCCTCCATGACCACGAACCGAGGGCGCCTCGACAGCTGGGGGACGATCGCCTCGACAAGCGGTGTGAAGTCACGATGGAAGAAGACGACCCTGGACCCGGCGTGCTCCAGGATGTACGCGATCTCGTGCGGCGTGAGGCGGATGTTGACCGGGTTGAGCACGGCACCTGCCTCGGGCACCCCGTAGTAGCCCTCGAGCAGGTGGTGCGTGTTGTACGTGATGAACGACACCCGATCGCCCGGCTCCACCCCGAGGTCCACCAGCGCGTTGGCCAGCCGGTGCGTGCGCCCGGCCCACGCGCGATACGTCAGGACCGTGTCACCGTCGATGACGCCGACCTTGTCCCCGAAGTAGGTCGCCGCGCGGTCGCGGAACTCGAGGACGGACAGGGGAACGAACACCGGACACCTCCTGGTGCGCTGGTCGAGAACGTTGCGTGCAGTGTCGCGCAGCGCGGGCCGAGGTGTAGGCCCCATCGACCCCTGTCCACCTGATCTCGACGGGGTCATACGTGGCGGGATCGCTGGGACAGCTTCTGCCTCGTCACCCCGAACGGGTCCGGGCGGCTTCGTCGCCTGGACGTCTGCCGGCGGCTTCCGCCCGGACTTCGGGTCGCGGCTGCCCTGGATCGACGCCTTCGAGGAACTCGGATCCCCGATCCAGCTCGACGGGGCGAGCACGGTCGTCGACGGCCTCTTCTTCGTCGGGACCCACTTCCTGCGGACCCGCAAGTCGTCGACCCTGCTCGGTGTCGGCTACGACGCGGCGATCGTCGCGCGACGCTCGCCGCGTGCTGGTCGGGAAGCAGTCGCTCTGCCGGGTCAGTCACTCCCGCGCGGAAGGCCGCCACGCCAGCGGAGGCCTTCCGCGCCGACCTCCGCCTATCGCACCGGCCTCCAGGCGGGTCCCACGTCGTCGCCCGGCTGGTCGGTCAACCGCGTGCCGCTCGCGTTGTCCGGATCCTTGATGGCTTCCCCCACATCCAGGACGTAGACGTCGCGGTTTCCGTCGCGGTCGGATGTGAACGCGATGAGTCTGCCGTCCGGCGACCAGTCTGCCTCCGTGTCGGAGGCCGGGTCCTTGGTGAGGCGAACCACGTCGCTGCCATCCACGTTCATGAGGTAGATCTCCGCGTTGCCGTCGCGATCGGACGAGAAGGCGAGGCGCTTGCCATCCGGCGACCAGGACGTGACGAGGTTCCGAACGGGCGGGAGGGTATCCGTCAGCTGGGCGCTGGCCGCCCCACCCTGGAGGGCGCCGTCGACATCGAGGACGTAGATCTCGATGTTCCCGGTCCGATAGGCCGAATACGCGAGCTGCTTGCCGTCCGGCGACCAGACGAGGTCTCCATCCCTGGACACGTCATCGGTATCGGTCAATCGCCTCATGTCCGTCCCATCGGGCCGGACGAGGTAGATGTCTCCCCGCGTGCCGCTCTCATTGATGAATGCGATCCATCGACCATCGGGGGACCATGCCGGCTTCACCAGGTACTCGTTCGGCAGGTCCTTGCTCTTCCCGGTGAGGGGGAGTCTCACGATGCCGCCGGTGGCGAGGTCCGCGACCTGGAGGCCGCTGTACTGGAAGACGATCTTCGTGCCGTCGGGCGACCAGCCCGGCTCGTAGCCGCCCTTGGTCCCGCCCGTCACCTGGGCCCGCCCGCTGCCATCCGCGTTCATCACGTAGACCTGCGGTTCGCTTCCCTCTCGGGAAGCGAAGGCGATCACCCCGCCGCCGCTGGCCGAGAGTGATGGGATCGGGGCAGGGGAAGGGGCGGGTGTGGATGTCGGCACCGCCGTCGATGTGGGCGCCGGCGTCCCGGCCGAAGTCGGAGTGGTCGTGGAGGTGGGTGCTGGTGTCAGGGCTTGCGACGGCGTGCCGGCGACCGTCGACGGGACGGAAGAGGCAGTCGGGGCGACCGGAGTCGCGGTCGTCCCACAGCCCGTCACCACCAACAGGAGCAGCAGGGGTGCCAGGGGTCTTGTTCGCATGTCTGGTGCCTCCTGCCGTGGCTGTGACCGGGAGCCTGGGGCCGCCAGGCCGCTCCCGTCAGTAGCTGACCCCGTACCTCGCGAGCAGTGCCTCCCGGTTCGCGCTCAGGTCCGTCCCGGTCGGCGCTGCCGGATAGGGCGTGT
>JBAWVU010000122.1:0-7105 GCA_037147135.1 Chloroflexota bacterium | reverse complement strand
CCGCACATCGGAGGGCTGGGCGCGCAGGCTTCGCTCGAAATCGAGCCCCAGGGTGGGCACGGGCGGCCTCGTCTGCCTCAGACGTCGGACGAGACGTCGGCCACCGTGGTGTCGTACGAGCCAGAGTCGTACGAGGACGTGTCGACGGCACTCACATCAGGCGTCGAGAGGTACGCGGCCGTGTCCACCGCGGCCACGGAGCTGTCCATGTACTCGGCGCCGATGGAGAGGTCGGTGTTCGCCTGTCCGACCACGCCGTCGGCGATGTCGTTGGCCGTCGCCGCCGCGGACATCTCCTGCTCGTACCCATCCACGTTGCCGCTCGCGAGCCACTCCTGGGCCGACGAGACGTGGTCCGCCGCCGCGTCGCGCCACTCACCCGCATCGGCAAGATCGCCCTCGGCCCAGCTGGACCACGACGCGGCCTCCGTCGCGTTGTAGCCGGCGTCGTCGACCGCTGCGGCGACGTCATCGGGCAACGCCGTCGTGTCGATGGAGTCGACGGCGGTCTCGACCAGCGTGGCAGCGTCGGTCATGCCGTCCGCGACGACATCGAGCGCGCCGGCGTCCGTGCCTGCGTCGGCCACGTAATCACCCCAGGTACCGTCCTCGGCCATGTCTGGACCTCCGTCGGGACGCGAATGGTGAGGCAGGACGAGTGAACCCCGGGCGCGACCGCCCAGACGGATACTAGTCGCGCGGCGGGTCGGAATCATGGCACACGCGGCGTCGCGTCCGCGCCCATCCCGGGTCGTCGCACGCCCTGGCGATCGGAATCGAAAGCCCGGCGGGTACACCGCCGGGCATTCGAGTCGGGGTTCGACCGGCGTCCCGGCCGACGCGTCCGTCGGTGTCAGCGGCCGTCGCTTGCGAGGTGCCTCTGCATCGCGGCCTTCCGCGACAGGTTGACGCGGCCCTGGCGGTCGATCTCGGTCACGACGACCATCACCTCGTCGCCGACCGACACCACGTCCTCGACGGAGGGCACGTGGTAGTCGGCGAGCTCGCCGATCCGGACGAGGCCCTCCTTGCCGGGGAGGATCTCGACGAAGGCGCCGAAGCCCATGATCCGCGTGACCTTGCCCAGGTAGAGCGAGCCGACCTCGACCTCCCGGGTGAGCGATTCGATCCACTGGATCGCCTTGCGGGAGTTCTCGCCGGAGATGGCGGCGATCTCGACGGTTCCGTCGTCCTCGACGTTGATCTCCGTCCCGGTCTCCTCCTGGATCTTGCGGATCATCGAGCCACCCTTGCCGATGATGTCGCGGATCTTCTCCGGGTTGATCTTGATCGTGATGATCCGCGGGGCGAAGTCGGACATCGTGTCGCGGGCGGCAGGCAGGACCTCGAGCATCTTGTCGAGGATGAACAGGCGGGCTGCATTGGCCTTCGCGAGGCCGGCCCGGATGATCGCCTCGTTGATGCCCTTGACCTTGATGTCCATCTGGAGGGCGGTGATCCCCTCCGCGGTCCCGGTGACCTTGAAGTCCATGTCCCCGAACGCGTCCTCCTTGCCGAGGATGTCCGTGAGGACCGCGAACCGGCCGTCGGGCTCGCTCATGAGGCCCATCGCCGCGCCGGCGACCGGCGCCTTGATCGGCACGCCGGCGTCCATGAGGGCGAGCGTCGAGCCGCACGTGGAGGCCATCGAGGTCGACCCGTTGGACGTCACGCACTCGCTCACGAGGCGGATGACGTACGGGAACTCATCGTGGTCGGGCAGGACCGGCAGGAGCGCGCGCTCGGCGAGGTGCCCGTGCCCGATCTCGCGTCGACCGGGGCCGCGCATCTGCTTGTTCTCGCCGGTGCTGTAGGGCGGCATGTTGTAGTGGTGCAGGAACCGCTTCTCGGTCTCCGGGCTGATCGTGTCGATCCGCTGCACGTCCGACGACGGGCCGAGCGTGCAGACGGTGAGCGCCTGCGTCTCGCCGCGAGTGAACAGGCCGGAGCCATGAGCGCGGGGCAGGAGCCCCGCTTCGACGCTGATCGGCCGGATCTCGTCGACTCCGCGGCCGTCCATCCGGATCCCCTCGTCGAGGGTGAGCGTGCGCACGGTCTTCTTGTAGACGAGGCCGAAGAGGCCCTTGCCGAAGCGAGCATCGCGCCGCGCGGCCTCCAGGAGCGCCTTCGGATCCGCGCCCGGCGTCCGGTTCGCGCGGATGGAGTCCGCGATCGCGGCCTTGAGCACCTCGAGGCGGGGCGGGAGGTTGTCCGCGAGCCAGAGGGCGACCGCGGCGGTCGCCTCGGCGTCGGGGGCGGCGCGGTGCGCATCCTTCAGCTCGATCCCGAGGAACGCGGCCACATCCGTGAGCCGCGGCCGGGTGCCGAGCTCGGGGAGCGCCTCGGCGACGACGACCATCGTATCGAGGTACCGGTCGTACTCGAAGCGGTGACCGCCACCGAGCGCCTCGGAGATGAAGCCGAGGTCGAAGCCGACGTGGTGCCCGACGATCGTGGCGTCGCCCGCGAACGCGAGGAACTGCTCCGCCGCCTCCTTCGGCGACGGCTTCCCCTTGACGTCGGCGTCGCTGATGCCGTGCATCTGGACCCCGACGATCGGGCGGGCCGGGTCGACGAGGGTGGACCACCGATCGGCGATCCTGCCCTTCGCGATCCGCACGGCCGCGATCTCGACGAGGTCGGCCGTCTTGGGGTCGAGGCCGGTCGTCTCGACGTCGACGACGACGAGGTCGCCGCCGCTGCGCACGAGGTCGGCGAACCGGAGGACCGACTCCGTGCCGGGCTCGAGGAACGGCAGCCTCTTGGGCTTGCCGACGAGCCGCTGCAGCTCCTCCTGGATGTCGATGAGCGGCTGGAGGGCGCGGTGGCCGAAGAGGATGGCCTCGGCCATGACCTCCTCCGTGACGAGCCTGGCGCCCGCCTCGACCATCATGATCGCGTCGCGGGTGCCGGTGACGACGAGGTCGATCTCGGAGTCGGCGAGCTGCGAGATGGTGGGGTTGATGACGAGCTCGCCGTCGATGCGACCGATCCGGATCGCGCCGATCGGGCCCTGGAACGGGATCTCGCTGATCGTGAGGGCGCTCGACGCGGCGATGGTCCCGAGGATGTCGGGGTCGTTCTCCTGGTCCGTCGAGAGCACCGTGATGACGGCCTGCACGTCGTCCTTGTAGCCCTCGGGGAAGAGCGGCCGGATCGGGCGGTCGGTGAGGCGCGCCGCGAGGATGGCGGCCTCCGACGGCCGCGACTCGCGCTTGATGAAGCCGCCCGGGATCTTGCCGGCGGCGTACATCCGCTCCTCGAAGTCGATCGTGAGCGGGAAGAAGTCGAGGCCGGGACGCGGCTCCGACCGGTTCGCGGTGCCGAGCACCACGGTGTCGCCGTAGCGGACGGTCACCGAGCCACCCGCGAGGCGCGCGAGCTTGCCGGTCTCGATGGTCAGCGTGCGACCACCGATCTCGGCGGTGAGTGTGTGAACGGGCACGAGGTTCCTCCTGGTCGTGCAGGAGGAGGACCAGGGGCGCGTGGGCGGGCGCGCTCGACGCGACGAGGTCGGGGCGATCGCCCCGGCCGGGATGGCGACGCTAGCGGCGGAGCCCGAGCCGTCCGATTGCGGCCCGGTAGCGCGCCGGGTCCTTGCGCACGAGGTACGCGAGGAGGCGGCGGCGGTGACCCACGAGCTTGAGAAGGCCGCGCCGGGAATGGTTGTCCCGCGGGAACTGCTTCAGATGCCCCGTGAGGTCCCTGATCCGCTCCGTCAGGAGCGCGATCTGGACTTCAGGCGAGCCGGTATCGCCGGCGTGCGTGGCGTATTCCGCGACGAGGCGATCCTTTGTCTCCCGGACGAGCGGCACTCGGTCCTCCGAACACGAACGATTCTGCGGACGTCTTTCTGTGACCGGTGGATGGTACCAGCGAACCCGTCGCGGGGCAACCACCCAGCGCGTCGGGTCAGCGTCTCGGCTCCGCCGGTCCGGCGAGCGGCACGAACGCCGCTCGAAGTCGGGGGGCATCCGGGAGGCCGCCTCGTCGATGGAGCACGACGCGATCCGGGTCCCGGCCGACGTCCACGCTCCCGCCCACGACGGGTCCCGGGGCTCCCGTGCTCGGGCGCCATGCTGGCTCCATGCGGACCTCGTACCGGCCGGAAGGCGGGAGCGCGACCGGCAGCGCGAAGCGCAACCGGGCCTCGCCATCGGCTGCCGACCGCTCGCCCGCCACGGCGACCCGTCGCCCCAGGAGCCGCCCGGCCGTTCGCAGGTCGCCGTCGGCGATCGCCTCGCGGATCCCCGTGCTCCGCACCGGTCGCCCGGCGATGCGGAGAGGCGGCACGACGACGACGCGGAACCCGTCGCGCCGGCCCAGGTCTGCCAGCGCCTCCGGTGTCCCCCGCCGCTCATGACCGAACGCCGCGTCCGGGGTCATGAGGAAGCCGGCGAGGTCGGTGCCGGCCCGGAGGCGCTCCACGAAGGCCTCGTACGGCGTGACGCGCAGCGCAGCGTCGAAGTGCTCGACGATCGTGACAGCGACGCCGGCGCGGTCGAGTCGGACGAGCCGCTCCTCCGGGTCGCACAGGACCGGCGGCGCAACGCCCCGGAGGATCGCGTCCGGGTGGTGGTCGAACGTGAGGACCGCGGGCAGCGCGTCGAGGCGCCGCGCCGCATGGCGGAGGTGGCGGAGCAGGTAGAGGTGCCCGCGGTGAAGGCCGTCGAACGCCCCCACCACGATGAGCAGTCGGCCGTGCCGTCGCCCGAGCATCTCGATCCCGTGGACGAGCGCGTGGCTCTCCGCCCCCGGCATGCGCGCGCGCCCTTCGGCGGTCGCGGTCGTCGCCGCGGTCGTCGCCATCACCGCCCGTCGCGGTCGTCGCCGCGGTCGTCGCGGCGCGTGCCGGGTGCGGGTCGGAGGACCTTCACGGGGTCGATCCGGCCGTCGTGGCGCCGCCCGATCGCGACGAGCGTGGCGTCGCCCGCGCGGAGACGGACGAGGTCGCCCTCGGTCCCCCCGACGTCCGGGGCATCACCCGACGCGCGCGGGTCGCGGATGCGCTGGCCGCGGCCGATCGCGACGACGTCTTCCGCCCCCAGCTCGACGACCGGGAGGCTCTCCAGGCCGGCGTCCTCCGGCAGGAGCCGGGCAGCGATCCCGTCGCGACCCGCCTCCCGGAGATCGTCGAGCCGCACGGCGTCGGCGCTGGTGTACGGGCCGCTCGCCGTTCGCTCGAGGGCCCCGAGGTAGGCGGCACTCCCGAGCGCCACCCCGAGATCCCGGGCGATGGACCTGACGTACGTGCCCGCGGAGCACCCCACCTCGACGACCGTCACGGGGCGCCCGGGGTCGCTTCCGTCCCACTCGACGAGCTCCAGCCGGTCGACCGTCACGGTCCGCGGCGCGAGCTCCGGCGTCTTGCCGGCGCGGGCGAGCGCGTAGGCGCGCCGACCGGCGACTTTCACGGCGCTGTAGGCCGGGGGGACCTGGACGATCGCCCCCCGGAACGCGGCGAGCGCGACCTCGACCGCGTCCCTCGACGGCGCGGGACCGTCCGCCGGCGTCAGCTCGCCCTCGAGGTCGTCCGTCGTCGACGACGCCCCGAAGCAGACGGTGGCGCGGTAGGCCTTGCGGTCGGTCATGTGGTACTCGACGAGCCGGGTCGCGCGGCCGAGGAAGACCGGGAGCACCCCGCTCGCGAACGGGTCGAGAGTCCCGCCGTGACCGACGCGCCGCGTCCCCGAGAGGCGGCGGACCAGCGCGACGATGTCGTGCGACGTGGGCCCGATCGGCTTGGCCACGACGAGGACGCCGTCGAGGCCGGGCGGCTGGGATCCGCCCATCACCGGCGGACCTCGGACGCGAGCCGCCGCGCCTCGGCGATGGCCGGCGGCACGGCCTCCGCGAGGGGGAGCGCGATGGTCGCGCCGGACGCGCGGGCATGCCCCCCGCCGCCGTACGCCCCCGCGAGGCGTGTCGCGTCGACGCCGCCATCCCGCGTGCGGATCGACAGCCGCGTCACCGCCTCGTGTTCCTTGAACAGGAGCGCGACCTCGGCCTCGGCCGCCTGGGCGAGCAGGTCGATGATCCCCTCCGAGTGCTCCGGGCCCGTGCCCGTGGCCGCGAAGTCGGCCTCGCGGAGGTCCGACCAGACGACGAGGCCGTCGGGCGTCGTCGAGATCCTGTCGAGGACCCGCCCCAGCAGGCGGAGCTGCGCCTCGGGCTTGGTCCGGTAGAGGCGGCGCGAGATGTCCGACAGCGGCGCCCCCTCCCCGAGGAGCGCGGCGGCCACGCGGAGCGTCCGCGGCGTGGCGTTGGGGTGCTGGAACGTCGCCGTGTCCATGACGATCCCCGCCATGAGCGCGGCCGCGAGCGCGCCGTCGTCGGCGCCGAGCGGGACCCCCATCCGGAGCGCGAGCAGCGCGATCATCTCGCACGTCGCGGCGCTCTCGGGATCGACCCAGTCGTCCGCCCCCGGGCGGTTGGAGCGGTGGTGGTCGATCGAGATGACGGGGAGCGCCTCGAAGAGCGCGGCGTGCCGGCCGCGGACCTCCCCGACGCGCGAGAGGTCGGCGCAGTCGACGAGGACGACGAGGTCGCAGGGGATCGCCGGGTCCGGGTCGGCCCGGAACGCCTCGATCCCCCGGATGAAGCCGTAGAGCGCGGGGACCGGGTCCGTGCAGAGCGCCGTCGCCGGGGTCCCGAGCGCCCGCGCGATCGCGACGATCCCGAGCGCGGCGCCGAGAGTGTCCCCGTCGGGGTTCTCGTGGCTCACGGCGAGGATCCCCCGGGCACCGGCGATGCGTCCGACGAGGCCGTCGGGCACGTCGGCGAGGTCGGCCTCGAGGCCGGGCGGAGCGAGGATGCCGACGCCGCGCGCCGTGGGGCCCCGGCCGCCGTTCGACGCGCCGCTCATCGGCCGGCTCCGGGCTCGCGGGGCGGTCGTTTCCCCTTGCGGTCGTCGCGGGCACCGTCGGGCCGCTTCGTCGCCGTCCGTGGAGCCGTCCGACGGGCCGCCCGCGCACGCGGCTGAACCGCCGACGCCTCGACGTTCGTCGGATCGGGCTCGGGTGGCGCGTCTCCTTCGCGCGGGAGCCGCGGGACGGGGGTCGGAAGAGATTCGGTGGGCGTCGCGGACGCATCATCGGCGAGCGGG
>JBAWVU010000121.1:0-7110 GCA_037147135.1 Chloroflexota bacterium | reverse complement strand
GTCCAGCCTCGCGTGGGTGATCGCCGCCGGCATCGTCGGGGCGGTGGGGCTCGCCGCGTTCTACCAGGCCCTCGCGCTCGGGCGCATGGGGATCGTCGCGCCCGTCGCTGGCGTCCTCGGGGCCTCGATCCCGGTCCTCGTCGGGATCGTCAGCCAGGGCCTGCCGTCCGCGCTCCAGGGGGTGGGGATCGTCCTCGCGGTCGCGTCGGTGGCGCTCGTCTCCCGGCCGGGGGACGAGGCACCCGGCCCGCAGGACCGGCGCGCCCTCGCGCTCGCGATCACCGCCGGCGTGGGCTTCGGCCTGTACCTCGCGTCCATGCAGCAGGCGGGCGACGCGAGCATCCCGTGGCTCATCTCGACGTCGCGCGTCGCATCCGTGTCGGCGATCCTCGTCGTCATCGCGATCGTCCGCCCACGGCCGCCCGCCGGCGGCCGGCGCTGGCTCGGCGTGGCGGCGGCCGCCGGCGTGTTCGACGTCGTTGGGAACGGCCTCTTCGTCGCGTCCACCCAGACCGGTCGCATCGCGATCGCCGCGGTCACGTCGTCGCTCTACCCGGTGACGACCGTCGTCCTCGCGCGGGTCGTCCTCGGGGAGCGCTTCGCGCGCGTCCACGTCGCGGGTATCGTGGTGGCGATGATCGCCATCGCGTGCATCACCGCAGGGTAGGAGGAGTCATGCCAGAGGTGCCCGCCGACGTCGCTCTCGAAGAGGTGTGGATCGTGGAGGCGACGTACGCTCCCGATGCCGCCGAGACGCGGCCCCGCTTCCGTCCCGAGCACCTGGCCCGGATCGCCCGTCTCATGGCGGAGGGCGTCGTCCTCCAGGCCGGAGCCTACCTCGACCTCACGACCTCGCTCGTCATGATCCGCGCCTCGTCCGAGGAGGAGGCTCTCGCCGTCGCCCGTGGGGATCCGTACATCCGCGAAGGGATCTGGGTCGAGCTGCGCGCGAGGCCGTTCGGGCGCGTGGTGCGCCGCGAGCCGGAGGTCACGGCGAGCTTCTGACGGACAGCCCGCCCGGACCTCCACAGAGGCTCGGGACCCGAGCGCGGAGACGCGATGCGCGACAAGCTCACGCCCAAGATCGTCCTCGAGGGGACGCGGCTCACGTCCAAGACGGAGCTCGCGTTCGCCCTGAACGAGCACCCCCGGATCGTCGGGCCCCGCCGCTACCGGTACCACTCGCCGCTCGTCTCGGCCGAGTGGTGCGGTTTCACGCCGCATCCGTGGGGCCGCGGGCTCGTCGACTTCGCCCCCGACGAGGAGGCGCGGGCGATGGAGACGTTCGCCACGTGGGCCCACCTCGTCGAGCTCCTGCCGCACTACTCGTGGATCGTCGACCGGTTCCACCTCTCGAGCCGCGTCTGGCACCTCGAGCACGAGGGGCGCGACCTCGACTTCGGATGGCTCGAGGATCGCCTCGCGCCGCTCGGCTTCCACGTCGTCCTGTGCACCCGCCGCCCGGAGACGTTCGCCGCCGCGCGCGCCGAGCGGCTCCTCGTCTCCGGCAAGCCGGACCAGTACGACGACCTGGACGTCTTCATCCGTGAGCAGGAGCGGTTCCGCCGGATCTGCGAGACATCGAGGCTCCCCGTCCTCGAGCTTGACATGACCGACCGGTCCACCGACGAGGCCTGCGCGGCGATCGCCGACTGGATGGCGGCGACGGGAGGCCTCTGGGCTCCGTGACGGTCCGTCGCTGCAGCCGGACGTCCTCCCCGCTCGAAACGGCACGTTCTCCCCGTCGGGCACCCGGCCAACCCCTCCTCACGGGCTCGGTCATGCCGGCCCACGACATCGCGTGACACACCTCCGCTCCCGGACCGCCAACTAGACTGCCCCGGTGACCACCGTCCCTTCGGCCGTCCGCCGCGCGCCGCAGGACTGGCACGTCCTCCTCGGGATCTACTTCGCGACGCAGATCATCGAGTCGTACGGGATCAGCCAGGTCTTCGCCTTCATGCCCCTGTACCTCCGACAGCTCGGCCTGCCGGAGTCGGAGATCCCGCGCTGGGTCGGCCTCCTCGGGGCGAGCGTCTTCGTCCTCGGCCTGCCGCTCGTCCCGCTGTGGGGGGTCTGGGCGGACAAGTACAGCCGGAAGGCCGTCATCATCCGGAGCGCTGCCGTCGAGGTGGCCGTCTTCGCCGGCGTGGCGCTCGCGCAGACTCCGTGGCAGTTCGCCGTGGCGATGCTCCTCGTCGGCCTCCAGCTCGGGAACACCGGCGTCATGCTCTCCGCCATCCGCGACGTGACGCCGCGCGGGCGGCTCGGGTTCGCCGTCGGGGTCTTCGGGGCGGCGAGCGGCATCGGCTTCGCATTGGGCCCGATCGTCGGCGGGATCATCGTCGACGGCCTCGGCCTCCCGCTCCAGGCGATCTACTGGTCGTCGGCGATCCTCACGTTCGGCATCGTCCTCCTCCTCGCGTTCGGGTCACGCGAGGTGCGCCCGGAGCGGATCCCGTCGGGGTCGGTCATCCGCCTCGCGTTCGGCGCGGTGCGCGGCGTCTTCACCGACCGGGCGACCGTCCGCCTCTTCGCGATCTTCGGCGTCGCGCTCCTCGCGAACCAGATGGCGCGCCCCTTCATCCCGATCCTCGTCGTCGACCTCGAGGGGTCCGGGACGGGGGCCGCCACCGGCATCGCCGTCGTCATCGGCGGGGCCGCCCTCATCGGCGCGCTCCTCTCCCCGTTCGCCGGCGCGATCGGTGACCGGATCGGGTTCCGGTGGGTGCTGGGAGCCGCGCTCGCGGTCGCCGCGGTCGTCATGGCGCTCCTCCCGCTCGCCCCCGGGGTGGGGAGCCTCGCGTCGGGGAACGCGGTCCTCGCCGGGTGCCAGGCAGCGACGAGCGCGATGATCTTCGGCCTCCTTGCCGTCGAGGTCCCGGCCGAGCGGCGGAGCGCGACGCTCAACCTCGTCTACCTGCCGCTCTACCTCGCCGGGATCGTGGGGCCGGCGATCGGCGCGGTCGTGGCGGGCGCAGGAGTCGGGGCGGTGTTCGCCCTCGCGGCCGCGATCCTCGCCACCGGAGCCCTCGCCGTGGGGATCGGCCTCAGGCGGAGCGGCGCGGCGAGGCCCGTGACCGACCGCGACGCGTCCGTCCTGCCGACACCCGTGCAGTCGGCCGCCGCCATCGAGGCCACCGTCCGCGAGCTCGAGGCGGAGAACCCTGCCGAGCTCAGGTAGGGCCGGCGCCGCCGGCTCGCGGGTCCGCCAACCGACACGAAGGGAGCTCCTGCCCAGGGTCGGCCCCGCCAAACACGACGACAGCGTCTGCGGCCCGGCCCGGGTCCTGCGCGTCGAGCGACCACTGCGGCCACGCGACCACCGTGCGGAACCCCTCGGCCCGGTAGAGGGCCAGGGCCCGGTCGTTCGTCGCCACCACGAGGAGCTCGGCCTCGCGGAGCTCGAGCGCGCGGAACCGTGCGATCGACCACCGCAGCAGCGCCCGCCCGAGCCCGAGTCCGCGCCACTCGGGCAGGACCCCGATGAGCGCGACCTCGCCGAAGCGACGACCCGCGTCGTCATGCTCCACTCGCGTCCGCGCGAAGCCGACGAGCGAGGTCGGGCGATCCGACCGGGCGAGGAACGCGATCCCGTCGACGTCGAACCCCGGCGCCGCGTGGGCCCCCTCCACCTGCTCCCGCGTCCAGGAGACGGGGGTGGGGTGGCCCTCGAAGGACGCGTTCATGAGGTCGACGTATGCCTCGGCATCCTCCCGATCGGCGTCGAACGTCCGGAGGACCACGCCCGCCGGCAGCTCAGGCTCCGGCACCCGCGACAGGTCGTCGAGGCGCATCCTCGTCAGCGTCGCGCGGTAGGCCAGGCCGCACCCCTCGGCGAACCTCCGCGCCGGCGTGTCTTCCGGCGGATCGCCGCCACCCGGCACGTAGAGGAGTAGGTATGGCTCGTGCTGCGCTCGCACGAGGTCGAGAGACGCCCGGACGAGTGCGGTCCCGACGCCACGTCGCCGATACGCGACGCCGACCGACACGTCGTTGAGTCGCGGCGTGATCGACCCCGCGACCGCGCCGGCGACGTCGGCTACGAGCGTCCACGCGGGCTCCGCCTCGACCTGCTCGAGCTGTCGCTCGATCTCGGCGTGGTCGGTCCCCTCCCAGGCGCCCTCGTCGACGCACGCGTGCCAGATCGACGCGATGCCACCGAGATCGGCGGGCCGGAACGGCCGGACCACGTGCATCTCGGGCCGGACCACGTACATCTCGGGCCGGCGCCGTGCCGACGTGAGACCCTCGCCGGGCGGAGGTCAGGCGGGCAGGTCGCGCTCCGCCGGGCCGATGTAGATGGCGTCCGGCCGGATGAGCCGGTTCGCCGCCGCCTGCTCGAGGACGTGCGCCGTCCACCCGGCGTGGCGGGAGAGCGCGAACGTCGCCGGGAAGAAGTCCGGCGGCAGGCCCACGCCCTGGAGGACGGCCGCCGCGTAGAACTCGACGTTCGTCTTGAGCGGCCGATCCGGGTGCTTCTCGGCCAGGACGCGGAGGGCGACGTCCTCGACCTGGATCGCGAGGTCGAGCCAGTCCGGGCGCGTCTCCATCGACTCGGCCACCTTCCGGAGCGCCGCCGCCCGGGGGTCGTACGCGCGATAGACGCGGTGCCCGAAGCCCATCAGTCGCACGCCGTTGTCGACCGCGTTGCGGACCCACTCCTCGGCGTGCTCCGGCGTGCCGACCTGGTGGATCTGCTCGACGACCTCGGACGGGGCGCCGCCGTGGAGCGGGCCCTTCATCGCCCCGATCGCGCCGCAGACGGCGGAAGCGATGTCCGACCGGGTGGACGTGATGACGCGAGCGGTGAAGGTCGACGCGTTGAAGCCGTGCTCGGCGCCCACGACGAAGTACGCGTCGAGGGCGCGGGCGGTGCCGGGGTCCGGCCGCTTCCCGAAGAGCTGATAGAGGAAGCCCTCGACGAGATCGAGGTCGGGGCTCGACTCGACCGGCTCGAGCCCGCGGCGGAGGCGGGAGAACGCGGCGATCGCCGAGGGCGAGAACGCGGTGAGTGCCCGCGCCTGCTCGACCGTCGGCGGGAACACCGTGCCGTGGGCGGCGCCCCACGCGGAGACGGCCGTCCGGAGTGCGTCCATCGGGCCCGCCGTCTTCGGCAGGGCGCGGATCGCGTCCATGGCGGTGGCCGGGACGGAGGCGGTCGACATCTTGATCTCAGGCCGCCACTCGCCCGTCCAGAGCAGCTCGGCGACCGAGGAGAAGGTCCCGTGCTCGACGAGGTCGCCGATCCGGTAGCCGCGGTAGAGGAGGCGCCCGTTCGCGCCGTCCACGTAGCCGAGTGCCGTCTCGCCGGCGAGCACCCCTTCGAGGCCCGGGGAGTACGGACGGTCGTCCGCGGCCGGCGCCGCGGTGGTGGGCGTGGGTTCGGCCATCGCGCTCGCGTCCTTCGTGCTGGCGTGGGAGGCTCGCCGCGGTCCGCGGCGGGGAGAGGCCATGGTAGCGCCCGGACGCGCGTCCCGCGACCTGTGCCGGCGCGAGACCGGCGGGTCCTACCGCGGTGGTCCGGCCCGCACGAGCCGACGCATCGTCGCGACGTCGCCGCCTCGCGGCGACACCGCCTGGAGCCACCACGTCGCGCCGGCAGCGGCGAGCTCCGCGCAGGAGTGCCTCGTGCCGGGGCGATCGGTCGGGTCGATCTCGCCGAGCGCGACGACGTCGAACGGCTCCCTGGCGAGTCCTGCCCCTGCGAGTCCAGCCTCCGTGCGGAAGCGCCGGACGTCGGCGAGCATCGAGGCGACGTCCTCCGGCGTGAGCGGCAGGTCCTCACCGTCCGGCCCGTACTTCACGGGGTGGACGCCGTCCCAGCGGGCCGCCCGGCGGAGCGGCCGCTCGTGCCCGACCGTCGCCGCGATCCAGATGGGGATCCGCGGCACCTGGACCGGTCGCGGGAGGAACGTCACGTCATCCACCGTGTAGTGCGCGCCGTGGTGAGTGACGGCCTCGCCCGACCAGAGCGCCGCGAGGATCTCGAGGCCCTCGTCGAGCATCGCCGCGCGGGTCCGGCGATCTGTCGGCTCGCCGAACGACCCGAACTCGTCCTCGGCAGGTTCGCCGAGGCCCGCGCCGAAGACCAGCCTGCCCCCCGACAGGCGGTCGAGCGTCGCCGTCTGCCGCGCGACGACCTGGGGCCGTCGACGAGGGAGCGGCGTCACCATCGGCCCGAGTCGCAGCCGGTCGGTGGCGAGGGCGACGGCCGCGAGGATCGTCCACGCGTCCCCGACCTCCGGGCGCCACGCCTTGACGAAGACGAGGTGGTCCCAGGCGAAGAGGCCGTCCCACCCCGCGTCCTCCGCGTCCCGCGCGAGGCCCGCGACGAGCCGCGCGTCCGCGTATTCGCCGATGTTCGCGACCGAGAGTCCGAACCGCATCGCATCCCTCCAGTGCTGCCCGGTCGACGCCGGCCGACCGCGCGTTCATCGGCCTCTACCCGGGGCCCAGGACGACAGGGCCGACAGATCCGGCATCGTCGAATCCCGCCGCTTCGCCGTCCGTCGGCGCACTCTCGGGGAGCGCCGCGGCGAGGACGAGCGCGACGATCGCGAGCCCGACCACGAGCGCCCATCCGACGACGACACCGGACGAATCGGCGATGACCCCGAGCGCGAGGGGCGCGGCGAGGATCGCCATCCCCGACGCGAGCGTCAGCCGGGTCCCGGCGTGGGCGAGCTGGCCCGGTGCCGCGCCGAGCGCCGCTGCCACCCCGAGCGGGTAGAGGCCGGCCACGCCGAGCCCGGCGACGAACAGCCCGGCGCCCGACAGCACCGGGGCCGTCGAGGCCCACGCCACCGACGCGCCGACGATCGCGAGCGCGAGGCCGATCGCCGCGGGCCGTCGGACGCCGCCGTGGGTACCAAGCCCGAGGCTCTGTGCCAGCCGCCCGACGAACATCCCGCCCACGAACATCCCGCCGAGCAGCGTCGCCGGCGGCGGCCCGGTCGGACGGGCGGCTGTCGCGCGGCTACTGGCTCGCGTGGACGTTCATCGTCGCCGCGGTCGCCGTCGAGTTCTCCATCGTCTTCTGGGGCGCGACGCTTATCGGGCGGCGGACCGGCGTCGACACGGCCGCGGCGACGCTGCTCGGCGGGATGT
>JBAWVU010000120.1:0-7111 GCA_037147135.1 Chloroflexota bacterium | reverse complement strand
GGCTCGCACACTAAGTCTACGACCACTCGGCCCGGTATGGGACTTTGGTACTTAACCCGGATCCACCGAATCTCCCCGTCTGACGGCTCGATGACGGCCGCAGGGAGACGATCGACCCCGATTGGGGTCGTGGCCAGACCCTGACCGGGCGAACGAGGGCTCGAGGGCGGCTGAGGAGGTCCGTTGCGACGCCCTGAACGCCCCGCAGCCGATCGCTGCGCAGGCTGACGCCAGCCCCGGAGCGGCGGACGAGCTGTCAGCGAGCGTTCAGGCGAGGAGTGGGATCGCCCGGAGCCGCGCGAGGGCAGCCGCGAACTTGTCGGCCCACGGCCAGCGCGCCGGGAAGTGGAGCGTCAGGCGTCGCGCACTCCGGGTGAGCCGTCCGACCAGGCCGAACAGCCGCCGCCGGAGCGTCTTGGTGGTGACGATCCCGGCGCCGAGACCGATCCGGGCGGTCCAGCGGGCGAGGTTGTGGGCCATCACCTGGACCGCGAGCCAGGCGGCGTTGGCGGTGAACTTCCCCGACGGCAGGTGGTTGAGACCCATCCCGTACTTGAGGTCCCGGATCGCGTTCTCGATCTCGGCATGGCGCCGATGGTCGGCCTCGAGCTCGAGCTTTTCCCCGACCCGGTCGGTGATGAAGGCGTGGTAGTCGTAAAGCGTGAGGAGCGCGAGCTGGGAGCCCGGGGTCGGCCGGACGCGCCGCACGATCAGGCGCACCGGACGCGCGTCCTTCCGATCGGCGAACGGGGTATATGCGATCTCGGCCACATCGGCACCGCTATCGATCCAGTACGGGATCGGCGTCCAGGCAGCCTCGGGGATCGCCTCGATCAGGCCGCGCACGCCCTTGTGCTGGCGGAGCGTGATCGAGAACCGGACATCGGTCCTCCGGCAGACCGCAACGACCTCGTGGGCATAGAAGCCAGAGTCGGCCCGCATCGTGAGTTCGCCGGTCGCGCCCGCTCCCCTGACCCGCCCGATCGTCTCGCGCAGGAAGTGGGCAGCGCCCCGGACGGTGTTTGCCCGTCCCTCGCGCAGGCGCGCCATCAGCACGTCCCCGGTTCCGGCGGCCACCGCAAGGAGGGGGTGATAGCCGCGGACGTGGGTATAGCCGTGGTGGAGGGCACCCTCCTTCGCAAGACCGTACGTCTCGCAGATCGTCGAGTCGAGGTCGATCGTGAGGGAAGCATCGCCCGGTCCCGCTCCCGCTGCCCAGGCCCGGGCGAGGAGATGGCGGCTGACGGCGTCAAGCTGGCGGACGTGGCCCCAGCGGAAGCTCCGCAGGAACGTGCCGAGCGTGGAGGCCGCCTTGACCGTGAACCCGAGGACTCCCGCCGTCCCGCCCGCTCGGAGCGCGGCCGCGTCGTCGATGCAGTCGCCGCCCGCGAGGGCCGAGGCGACGAGGGTCAGGAACTTGTCCCCGACGTTCGCCCGGCCCGGCGCCTTCCCGAGGTGGAGGTGCTCTTCGACGAGGTCCTTGAGACCGAGATGGGCGGCCAGGGTGGCCGGCAGGAGGAGCCCGGCGTCGGCCACCAGGCGGTCATCATCGAACGCCGTGTCGAGCCGGTCGAGGCTGTGCGAAGATCGCATCAATCAGGTGCTCCTCTTTGTGGGTCGATGGGTCGTCTTCAACGCCATCTTCCCAGTTCAGATGGGCACCTGATTCGTCGTTTCCGCGCCTCTCAGCCTCGGCTCATCGGTGGATCCGGGCTAAGCGGGGCGGGGCTCGCACCGCGCCGTTGGCCCAGAGCCCCGGTCGCTGCGTCCGGTGTGCCGTCGAGCGAGTCGAGGAACTGCATCGCAGCGTCGACGCTCACGACGCGCCAGAGCGCGACCACCCGCTCGGACCCGGCCGCGTCCGCCGCCTGCACGGCGAGTCTCATGGCGATGGGCTCGAGCCGCTGCCTCTGGCGCGCGATGAGCGGGCCCCGGTCCTCGCCCCGCCGCTCGAGCAGGAGCAGCTTCACGAGGAATGCCGTGCGCAGATCGCGGACATGGTCGACGGGGGCCCCGAGCCATGCCGTGACCGAGGTCGCACCGGCCGTCGTGATCTCGAGCGTCTCCCGGTTCGGCCCGTGCCCCTCCGCCGGGCCGGTGGATCTCAGCAGCCCGTCGGCGAGCAGGCGGGCGATCGCCCGGTACACGAGCGGCCGTGAGGCAGACCATGCCTCGCCCAGGGGACCCCCCCTGCCGACGAGGCGCACGACCGCCCAGCCGTGCGTGGGACCTTCGGCGGCGAGCGCCAGGACCACCCACTCGGTGAGGTTCAGCTCCGTCCTCGGCGCGCGCACCTCGTCCTCACGCCTGCGGCTTCCGTGTAGTCAATGATGGACTACTATCGTCTGGCCCGTCGAACGGCCCCGGCCGACGACGCGAGACCCACGGACATCCTCGCCGAGATCCCGCCACCGAAGGAGCCGCGCGTGAAGTCCCGTGTCCTCGCCCCGATCGTCATCGCCGCCATCGTTCTGGCCGCATGCTCGAGTGCAGGCGGGGCGCCGAGCCCGCAGGCGACCGCGGCCGCATCGGCCACGATCGCTCCCGTCGCGCCGCCGAGCGCCGCTGCCGTTGACCTCACCGTCTTCGGGGCCGCATCGCTGAAGAAGGCGCTCGCCGAGATCAAGGTGTCGTACGAGGCTGCGAACCCCGGGACGACCATCACGATCTCGACGGACTCGTCCACGGCACTCGCGACGAAGATCGAGCAGGGCGCCCCCGCGGACGTCTTCCTCTCCGCCGACACGCAGAACCCGCAGTCGCTCGTCGACAAGGGCCTGGCCGTCGGGCCGGTGACGAAGCTCGCGGGAAACACCCTCACGGTCATCGTCCCGACTGGGAACCCTGCGGGGATCCGGACGCCGGCGGACCTCGCGAAGGCAGGAGTGAAGGTGATCGCCGCCGGCGACGCGGTGCCGATCACCAAGTACGCGAACCAGCTCGTCGCGAACCTCGCGAAGGAGGTCGGCTACCCGGCCGGATTCGCCGCGAAGTACGCCGCGAACATCGCCTCGAAGGAGGACAACGTCGCCGCCGTCGTCTCGAAGATCGCGCTCGGCGAGGGCGATGCCGGGATCGTGTACGCGACGGACGCGAGGACATCGGACAAGGTCGCGACGATCCCGGTCCCGGACTCCGCGAACGTGGCGGCCAACTACGGTGGCGTGGCCGTGAAGGCGTCCCCGAACCTGGGTGCGGCCACCGCCTTCATGAGCTGGATCGCCGGGCCGGACGGCCAGGCGATCCTCAAGTCGCTCGGGTTCCTGGCGCCGCACTGAGCCGCGGCCCGGGCAGGGAGGACGCGATGGCGGCGATCGGGACGATCCCGGCTGCCCTCGTGCGACGCACGACTCCCCGATGGGAGGCGTGGACGGTCGGCGGGCTCGCCGCAGTCGCGGCGCTCTTCCTCAGCCTGCCGGTGGCCGCGATCGTCATCCGGACGATCGTCGACGGCTCGCTCGCACACGCACTCACCACCACGGTCGTCCTCGACGCCCTGGTCCTCAGCCTGATCACCACCGCGATCAGCCTCGTCCTGACCGTCGTCTTCGGGCTGCCTCTCGCGTTCGTCCTCGCCCGCCGGAAGTTCCGCGGGTCCGGCCTGGTGGAGGTCATCGTCGATCTCCCCATCGTGCTCCCGCCCGCGGTCGCGGGGCTCGCGCTTCTCGTGGCGTTCGGTCGCAAAGGCGTGTTCGGAGGATCGCTCCAGCTCGTCGGGATCGAGATCCCGTTCACGATGCTCGCGGTGGTCCTCGCACAGACGTTCGTCGCTGCGCCGTTCTTCATCCTGTCGGCGCGGACGGGGATCGCCGGCGTGCCTCGCGATCTCGAGGATGCGGCGCGCGTGGATGGCGCCACGGAGGTGCAGCTCTTCCGGTCCATCACGCTGCCCCTGGCCGGCACCGCGATCACGGCCGGCCTGGTCATGAGCTGGGCCCGCGCGCTGGGGGAGTTCGGGGCGACGATCATGTTCGCCGGCAACATCGAGGGTCGGACCCAGACGCTTCCCCTTGTCGTGTACTCGGAGTTCCAGGGCGGGGAGCTCGATGCGTCGCTCGCTGCCGCCGCGATCCTCGTCCTCGCGGCGTTCGGCGTGCTCGTCGCGGTGCGCCTCCTGCACTGGGGACGCGTCCTGGAGCTCCGGAGCATCGGGTGAGCGGCATGCACGCCGGGGGGTTGCCGCGGGCCCGGATCGAACTCGATCCCGCGTTGTCGGAGGGGCTGGCCGATGTCGACGGCTTCAGCCGCTGGCCCTGATCTACAACATGGATCGGGTCCACAACGCACGACTCACCGTGACGCCGTCCCTCGACGATCCGACGCACGGGATCCTCGCGATGCGCCTCGACCGGCTCGCCGAAGCGCGATCCGACGAGCGCTTCCGCTGAACCGCGCCGCTGCCCCCCGGGGTGTCCCGGCTCCGTCCCCCGGCCGGCGGCGGCCGGACCGGGATCCCGGGCCGGCCGCCGAAACCTGAGTCAACTACGGCGTCACGTAGCGGAAGGCGGCGAGCGCGTCCCCGCGCACGGCCACGTGCGGCTTGAGTCCGTAGGTCGTCGAAGCGCTGTCGCGCAGCACCGCGACGGTCACACTCCCGGCTCCGTTCTTGAAGAGTCCCTGCGGCAGCTTCAGCGTGCCGTACGTCTGGTATCCGATCCCCCCGGAGGACGCCGTCGTGAGGAGCGGGAACGGGTTCGTCAGGTTGACGGTCTTCTTCAGGTTGATGGTCTTCCCTCCGGCCACGTAGGTCACGTTCACCTTGACCCGGGTCTTCCAGCCGGCGCCACCACTCGCCGCCTGCGTGACGAGCGGCGTGAGGTACAGGTAGAGGGACTTCCCGCCGACGGAGAGCTGCGCCGGGTCGAAGTCGAACGTCCACGTCGCCACGTCGGTGAAGTCGCTCTGGCGCATCCAGTACCAGCCCTCGATGGCGGCGCTGCCAGGCGGGGGCGTGAACGTGGTGGTGTACTGCGCCATCGCGGTGGGGGTCGCGGCCGAAACGGACGCCGGCACGAGGCAGGTGATGAGGAGCGCCAGGACCGTGATGAGTGCAGAGAGACGAGAGCGCATCGAACCCTCCCACGGAAGGGCGCTCCGAACAGCTCGGCCGGGTCGGCGGACGGGGACGTGGTCCGCGGGACACCGGTGTCGAGGGATCGCCCAGGCACCCGTTCCCGTCGTTACGCGGTCCGGCGATCGGCGCCGGTCCGTCCGCTCCCGAGGCTGAGGCCGGGCGCGGCACGATGACAAGTGTCCAACGTCACGAAGCCCGGTCCGGGTGTCGCGGTCCCGCGCCCGCGCGTCGCGGTCCCGCGCCCGCGTGAGGCGCGGCGGCCGGAGGCGCCGCGGCGCTCGCGCTACCCGACCAGGTGGTGCGTCCTGCAGCGCGCCTCGTAGCGCTCGTCCGCGAAGCCGCCGATGACGATGAGCGGGTCGTCCGGCGTCGCGGGACGGCCGTCGACTAGTCGCTGCGTCTTCGTCGCCTCGTCGCCGCAGACGGTGCAGATCGCCGTGAGGACCGTGACCCGGTCGGCGATGGCCATGAGGCGCGGCATCGGCCCGAACGGGCGGCCGAGGAAGTCCTGGTTGAGGCCGTTGACGATGACCGCGACGTGCCGGCGCGCGAGCACGTCGGCCACCTCCACGACGCCCTCGTCGATGAACTGCGCCTCCTCGATCGCAACGACGTCGGCACGCTCCGCCACGGCGATCCGGAGGATCTCCGTGCTCGACCGGATGGCGTGCGCCGGGTACGCGGCGCCCGACCGGCTCCTCACGACCTCGAGATCGGTGCGGTCGTCGAGCGCGGGGCGGAGGAGGAGGATCCGGCGGCGCGCGATCTCCATCCTCCGCAGCTCGCGGAGCGTGATCTCGCTCTTGCCGGAGAACATGCAGCCGGTGATGACGGTGATCGAGCCCTTCGGGGTGAACACGCCGTCATCCTGCCGCATCCGCTGACGCCGCGTCGCCCGGACATGGAGCGACCGCCGGGCTCGACGCCCGGCGGTCGCTCCATGGCAGTGGCGGAGGGAGAGGCTACCGTGGCCAGATGTCGACCTTCGTCACGGTGAACGCACCGATGACCCCAAAACTCCGCGACGGGACGCCCGTCTGCGCGATGCCGCCGATGACCAGCGTAGGTACGCACGCGCGTGCCTTTCCGGTGCCCTCCTCCGTCCACCCGTTGTTGGCGGCGTAGCCGCCGGTCCACGTCCAGGAGAGCCGCGTCGTAGCGCCGTAGCCCGCGCAGGCGATGTGGACGACCCCCACGCCTGCGACGTTCGTGGCGGCGATGCCGTACGCGAGCGACATGTCGATGTTCGGGACCGCGGCCGATGAGCCATAGCCTGCGAAGGTGACGTGCCGCACCCCGCCGTCGAAGTGGTACTGGACGTAGCTGGCCCACGTCTCGGCGCTCATGAGCCGCCCGGTGGGGGCGTATCCGCTCCCGGCCTGGATCGCGAATACCGCGTACCCGTCGACATTCACGTCGGTGTACGTGACGAGCGACGTCGGTTGCGCCGGCTCGTTCGTCCAGAAGGCGGCGAACTTCTGCTCGTAGCCGCGGGACGCGACCTTCGACGATGGCGCGGCGCTCGCGATCCCGACCGAGGCGACGACGAGGAGCGTCGCCCCGACGAGGGCGATAGCTGCCTTGGGAGAAGTCATGGTCGATGCTCCCGGAGGGCTGGGCGGGGTGCCCATCAGGCCCCGAGCGTACGCGTCGAGCGCGGGCCCGCTACCGGCCAAAGGTCAGCGCGGCTGCCTAGCCCTTGGTACGCGCCCGGGTACGCAGTTCGCATGAGACACGAACGAACCCCCGGCGGATCCCGCCGGGGGTTTCGGAGGGCTGCGGCGCGGCCGAGGCCGCGAGCGGATCAGTAGGGGAGGACGTTGACCGCCGTGAACATCTTCCGGTCGAGCAGGCTCAAGCTGAACGGCAGCTCAGTCCCGTTCACCTCGACGCCGGTGGCGCACCACCGAGTCCGAGAGGGCCAGTCATACGTATAGCCGTTGTTCGGGTCGATGCCGCCGGTGAGGGTGTCGCTCTCGCGGCCCCAGGCGCCCACCCCGATGCACTCGACGTCGAGATAGCCGAGGCCGGGGATCC